>JAFYLE010000037.1 GCA_017537265.1 Clostridia bacterium
ATTCAACGTGACGGGTGTTGATCGTGATACCACGGGCCTTTTCTTCCGGTGCGTTGTCGATCTGGTCATAGGCCAGAGCTTCGACGTTGCCGTCGCCGAGAGAAAGGGTCTTGGTGATGGCCGCGGTCAGAGTGGTCTTACCGTGGTCAACGTGACCGATGGTACCAATGTTAACATGGGGTTTCGTGCGTTCAAATTTTGCTTTTGCCATGAGTAATATCCTCCTTGGTTTTTTCGTTTGTGGTGTTTGAAATTTATCTTTGCTTTATTCAATACCAAATGAATTACGCCTTGCCGGAGATGATCTTCTCCTGGACGGAGGCGGGAACCGGCTCGTAATGGCTGGGTTCCATGGAGTACACGCCGCGACCCTGAGTCTTGGAACGCAGGTCGGTGGCGTAACCGAACATTTCCGACAGCGGGACAAGGCAGTTGATCTGCTGGGTGGTACCCGTAGCTTCCATGCCCTGGATCTGACCGCGGCGGCTGGAAACGTCGCCGATGACGTCGCCCATGTACTCATCCGGCACAACGACCGCGACTTTCATCATCGGTTCAGTGAGGATGGGATTTGCCTTGCGCATGGCTTCCTTGAATGCCATGGAGCCGCAGATCTTAAAGGCGAGTTCGGACGAGTCAACCTCGTGGTAAGAGCCGTCGTAAACGTTGACTCTCACGCCGGTGACCGGGTAACCGGCGAGCACGCCGGCATCCATGGCGCTCTTGACGCCCTGCTCGATAGCGGGAATGTATTCCTTGGGAATGTTACCGCCGGTGACGGTGTTGACAAACTCAAAGCCGCCCGCCTTGCCCTCTTCATCGAAGAGAGGCTCGATGGTCATCTTGACGTGAGCGAACTGACCGTGACCGCCGGACTGACGTGCAAACTTGGTATCCACGGTGGCTTCCTGACGGATGGCTTCGTGGTAAGAAACCTGAGGTTTGCCGACGTTTGCTTCCACGTGGAATTCACGCAGGAGTCGGTCAACGATGATCTCCAGATGGAGCTCACCCATACCGGCAATGATGGTCTGACCGGTCTGTTCATCGGTATAAGTCTTGAACGTGGGGTCTTCCTCGGCGAGCTTGCCCAGTGCGATACCCATCTTTTCTTGACCGGCTTTGGTCTTGGGTTCGATGGCAACACGGATAACCGGTTCGGGGAAGGTCATGTTCTCCAGGATGATGGCGTCCTTCTCGTCGCAGAGGGTGTCACCGGTGGTGGTGACTTTGACACCGACCACAGCGGCGATGTCGCCTGCGCAGATCTCATCCACGTCTTGGCGGTGGTTGGCGTGCATCAGAACGATGCGGCCAAGTCTCTCGCGCTTGCCCTTGGTGGAGTTGTACACCATGGTACCGGTCTGTGCCTTGCCAGAGTAAACACGGACGAAGCAGAGACGGCCCACAAAGGGGTCGGTCGCGATCTTGAATGCAAGAGCGGCAAACGGCTCGTCATCGGAAGAGTTGCGGACTTCGGTCTCCTCCTCGCTTCCGGGCAGAGAGCCCTTCACGGCGGGGACGTCCAGCGGGCTGGGCAGGAAGTCGACAACGGCATCCAGCATCTTCTGGACGCCCTTGTTACGGTAAGAAGTACCGCACACAACAGGAATGATCTCGCCGGCGATGGTCGCCTTGCGGATGACGGAGTTGATTTCCTCTTCGGAGATGTCTTCCCCGCCGAGGTATTTTTCCAACAGGGTGTCGTCCATGACGGCGATGGCTTCGATGAGCTCGGAACGGTACTGTTCCGCCTTATCTGCCATGTCGGCGGGGACGGCCTCTTCCTGAATGTTGGTACCGTCGTTGTTGGTGTAAATGAATGCACACATCTTCACCAGGTCGATAATGCCGGTGAAGGTGTCCTCGGCGCCGATGGGAAGCTGGATCGGAACGGGGTTTGCCTTCAGACGGTCGCGGATCTGCTCCACGACGCGATAGAAGTTGGCGCCGCCGATGTCCATCTTGTTGACGTAGGCAAGGCGAGGAACTTGGTAACGGTCGGCCTGACGCCACACAGTCTCAGACTGGGGCTCAACGCCGCCCTTGGCGCAGAACACGGCAACGGCACCGTCCAGAACGCGCAAGGAACGCTCCACCTCGACGGTAAAGTCAACGTGGCCGGGGGTGTCGATGATGTTAATGCGGTGACCTCTCCACTGGCAGGTGGTGGCGGCAGACGTAATGGTAATGCCGCGCTCCTGCTCCTGCTCCATCCAGTCCATGGTCGCGCTGCCTTCGTGGGTCTCACCCAGCTTGTGCGTGCGGCCGGAATAGTACAGAATGCGCTCGGTCGTGGTGGTCTTACCGGCATCGATGTGCGCCATGATACCGATATTGCGTGTGTTTTCGAGTGTAAATTCTCTGGGCATATTCTTGTGTTCCTGTTTCTACAGAAATTAATAACGATAGTGAGCGAATGCCTTGTTGGCTTCTGCCATCTTGTGCGTGTCTTCACGCTTCTTCACGGCAGCACCGGTTTCGTTGAGCGCATCCATGATCTCACCGGCGAGACGGTCGGCCATCTTCTTCTCGCCGCGGGCGCGGGAGTAGGTGATGAGCCAACGCAGACCGAGGGTCTGACGACGGTCGGGGCGAACTTCGATCGGCACCTGGTAGGTGGAACCGCCAACGCGGCGAGCCTTGACCTCCAGGGTCGGCATGATGTTGTTCAGCGCTGTCTGAAACGCTTCCAAGGGTTCCTTGCCCGTCTTTTCCTTCACCGTGTCAAAAGCATCGTAAACGATCTTCTGCGCGACGCCTTTTTTGCCGTCGAGCATGATGTTGTTGATGAGCTTGGACACGAGGGTGGAATTGTACACGGGATCGGGCAGGATCTCACGTTTGGAAATCTGACCTCTTCTGGGCACGATTTCTTCCCTCCTTCATAATAACGTATGATATCTTCGGTACTCGGAACTATATTCTTTCCGAATGTCGCGCTTTCACCGAGGCCACTTCTGTATAAACAAATGGGATTCTCAATGAAAACACCTTTTGCTAAGAAAGAAGCTTATTTCTTCTTCTTGGCACGCTTGGCACCGTACTTGGAACGGGCCTGGTTTCTGCCGTCCACACCCTGAGTGTCGAGGACGCCGCGGATGATGTGATAACGCACACCAGGCAAGTCCTTAACTCTTCCGCCGCGGATCATAACCACGGAGTGTTCCTGAAGGTTGTGACCGATGCCGGGGATGTAGGCAGTGACTTCCGCACCGTTGGTAAGACGCACACGAGCGATCTTACGGAGAGCGGAGTTCGGCTTTTTCGGCGTTTTGGTAGCAACTTTCGTGCAAACGCCGCGCTTCTGCGGGCTGGACAGGTCGATGGTGGTCTTCTTCAGGGTGTTGAGACCCGTCTGGAGAGCCGGAGACTTCGACTTGTAAGTCACGCTTTGGCGGCCGTGTCTGACCAATTGGTTAAACGTAGGCATTGAATGAGAATCTCCTTTCTTGAAAATTTATATGGACAGCGAAAGAATCGCGTGTCACCTTACTCTTTGGGCACGACGCAGACGCCGCAACCCACCTCAAGGTCGCAAAGTTTCCCGAGTTCCGCCTTGGTATGACCGCGGTCGGGGGGGATTTTTGCAGACGCGCACAGGTCGCAGACCTCCTTAATTAAGGAAGGGTCTGCGTCCAATGCGAGGTAAACAACTTTCGCTCTGTTGGAGCGTACAAGCTTTTTAAATTGGTTAAAACCGGCGACAATTGCCGAGTTTTTCGGGGTACTTCGGGGTTGACCGTCCAAAAAAACGTTCACTCCTTCTGATTTCATCAGGCTATTGATAATAGCACAAAAGTGCCCGCTTTGTCAATACCTTTTGTGTTTATTAGGCGTCCTCAAGCGTGGAGACGTCCACGGGAGCGTGGCGCCCTTCATAGTCCACCTTCATGTCACGGTAGAGTCCCAGACCCGTACCTGCGGGAATGAGTTTGCCGATGATGACGTTCTCCTTGAGGCCGAGCAACGGATCGACCTTGCCCTTGATGGCGGCTTCCGTCAGGACCTTGGTGGTCTCCTGGAAGGACGCGGCGGACAGGAAGGAGTCGGTGGAAAGGGCTGCCTTGGTGATACCCTGCAGGACCGGGGAGGCAACGGCCTCGCGTGCCATCTCGTTACCGGAGGCACGGACGCGCTCGTTGGCATCCTCGAATTCCACGACGTCCACAAGGCTGCCGGGCAGAAGGTCGGTATCGCCCTCGTCCTCGATGCGGACCTTGCGGGTCATCTGACGGGCGATGATCTCAACGTGCTTGTCGTTGATGTCAACCGCCTGCAGACGGTACACTCTCTGGATCTCGCGCACGATGTATTCGTACACGGCTTCCAGACCGTTAACGCGCAGAATGTCAGCGGGCTTCAACAGACCCTCGGTGAAGGCCTGACCCTTGAGAACGCTGTCGCCGCTTGCGACGAGCAGGCGCATGCCGTACGGAATGGAGTATGCCTTTTCCTCACCGGTAAGTTCGTTCTTGAGGGTGAGCTGGCGGGTCTTCTTGGACTCGTCAAGCGACACGACGCCGTCGAAGTCGGCAAGAATGGTGGGCTTCTTCGGGCTGCGGGCTTCGAAGAGCTCTTCGACGCGCGGCAGACCTTGGGTGATATCGCTTCCTGCAACACCACCGGTGTGGAAGGTACGCATCGTAAGCTGGGTACCCGGTTCACCGATGGACTGGGCGGCGATGATACCGACCGCTTCACCGATGTTGACGGGGTTGCCGCTTGCGAGGTCGGCACCGTAGCAGTGTGCGCAAACGCCGTGGCGCTGGCGGCAGCCGAGGACGGAGCGGATATGCACCTTCTCGACGCCGGCGGCGACGATGGCGGCGGCCTCTTCCTCACGGATCATGACGTTGCCGTCCACGATGACCTCACCGGTCTCGGGATGGACGACGGCATCGACCGTGTAGCGACCGAGGATGCGGTCGGTAAGAGACTCGATGAGCTCGTTGCCTTCCTTGATGTCGGAGACCCAGATGCCCTTGGAGGAGCCGCAGTCCTGCGCGCGGACGATGACTTCTTGAGAGACGTCAACGAGGCGGCGGGTCAAATAACCGGAGTCTGCGGTACGCAGAGCGGTATCGGACAGTGCTTTACGGCTACCGCGGGCAGCGGAGAAGTATTCCATGATGTTCAGACCTTCGCGGAAGTTTGCCTTGATCGGCAGTTCCAGGGTCTTACCGGTTGCGGTGGCCATCAGACCGCGCATACCTGCGAGCTGACGGATCTGCTTGATGGAGCCGCGAGCACCGGAGAATGCCATCATGTTAATCGGGTTGTACTCGTCCAGATTCTTCTGGAGAGCGGTGGTAACATCCTTGGTGGCGTCTTCCCAGATCTTGATGACGCGCTTGTAGCGTTCGTCCTCGGAGAGAAGACCCATCTTGAAGAGGTTCATGATCTCTTCGACCTTGCCCTCTGCGGCGGCGATGATCTCTTTCTTCTCGCCCGGGACTGCCATATCGAAAATGGAGATGGAGATGGCGGCGCGGGTGGAGTACTTGAAGCCGATCGCCTTGATGGCGTCGAGCACCTCAACGGTGATGGCGGGGCCGCAGTACTTGATGCAGCGATCCACGATCTCCTTCAGATCGTCCTTGGTGACGCAGTGACGCACGAGGTTGCCCTCTTTGTCACGCACGCCGATGCCTTCGATCTCCGGAACGAGCAGATTTTCAGGCTTGGAGCGATCCACAAAACCGAGGTTCTGCGGCAAAATGGTGTTGAAAATGAGACGGCCGAGGGTGGTGGAAACGACCTGAGTCTTCCACTCGCCGTCGATCTCTGCGCCGACACGCACGCGGATGGAGGCGTGCAGGCCGAGTTCGCCGTCGGTGTAGGCCATCATGGCCTCGTCAAAGTCGCGGAAGGTCTTGCCCTCGCCCTTTTCGCCCTTGCGGTCGAAGGAGAGGTAGTAGCAACCGAGAACCATATCCTGCGTAGGAACGGTCACGGCGCGGCCGTCTGCGGGCTTCAAAAGGTTGTTGGCAGAGAGCATGAGGAAGCGCGCTTCTGCCTGAGCCTCGGGAGTCAGCGGGACGTGGACCGGCATCTGGTCGCCGTCAAAGTCGGCGTTGAATGCGGTACAGACCAACGGGTGCAGGCGGATGGCGCGGCCTTCCACCAGAACGGGCTCGAACGCCTGAATGGACAGGCGGTGCAGCGTCGGTGCGCGGTTGAGGAGGACGGGGTGTCCTTCAATGACGTGCTCCAGAGCGTCCCAAACGTCGTGGTTGACGCGCTCGACCTTCTTCTTTGCGTCCTTGATGTTGGAAGCCTTGCCGGTCTCCACGAGACGCTTCATAACGAAGGGTTTGAAGAGCTCCAGTGCCATTTCCTTAGGCAGACCGCACTGGTAGATCTTGAGCTCCGGACCGACGACGATAACGCTACGGCCGGAGTAGTCCACGCGCTTGCCGAGCAGGTCCTGACGGAAGCGGCCCTGCTTGCCTCGCAGCATTTCGGACAGGGACTTGAGCGGACGGTTGGACGGGCCGGTGATCGGACGGCCGCGGCGGCCGTTGTCGATCAGGGCGTCCACAGCCTCTTGCAGCATGCGCTTCTCGTTGCGGATGATGATCTCCGGCGCGCGCAGTTCCATGAGGCGGTTAAGACGGTTGTTACGGTTGATGACGCGACGGTAAAGGTCGTTCAGGTCGCTCGTTGCGAAGCGGCCGCCATCAAGCTGAACGAGAGGACGAATATCCGGCGGGATGACGGGCAGCACGTCCAAGATCATCCACTCGGGACGGTTGCCGGAGGCGCGGAAGGATTCCACGACTTCCAGACGCTTGGAGATGCGCACGCGCTTTTGACCCGTGGCGGTGAGAAGCTCAGTCTTGAGCTCGGCAGACAGCTGATCGAGATCCAGATCCTGAAGGAGCTTCTTGATGGCCTCGGCACCCATGCCGGCTTCAAAGTCGTCTTCATACTTCTCGCGGGCCTGACGGTATTCCTGCTCGGTGAGAAGTTGGTTCTTATGCAGTTTGGTCACCGTCTCGTCGCCGGGGTTGGTGACGATGTACTGGGCAAAGTACAGAACTTTTTCCAGCGGCTTGGGAGAAATGTCGAGAAGCAGACCCAAGCGGGACGGAATGGCACGGAAGTACCAGATGTGGGACACGGGAGCGGCAAGCTCGATGTGGCCCATGCGCTCGCGGCGCACTTTGTTGGTGGTGATCTCTACGCCGCACTTTTCACAGACCTTGCCGACGTAATGCACCTTCTTATATTTACCGCAGTGGCATTCCCAGTCCTTCATCGGCCCGAAGATGCGCTCACAAAACAGACCGTCGCGCTCGGGCTTCAGGGTGCGGTAGTTGATGGTTTCGGGCTTTTTGACCTCTCCGTGGCTCCAGGAGCGGATCATGTCGGGAGAAGCAAGACCGATTTTTAATTTATCGAATTCGTAATGTTCCATTCTTCTTCTCCTCCTTTATTCCATATCATCGGCGAAATCGGCGGCGGAAGTTTCCTCCTCCGCATCGCCTCCGAGCTCGTCGTCGTAGAGGGTGTCCTGTGCGTCAAACACGCTGACACCGATGTCTTCCATATCCACGGTGGGCACGTTGCTCACAGCTTCCTCGGAGACTTCCTTCAGGCGGACTTCCTGATCGTTCTTGTCAAGCACCTGAACGTTGAGCCCCAAGGACTGCAGCTCGCGAATGAGGACCTTGAAGGACTCGGGCACGCCCGGAGTCGGGATGTTCTGACCCTTGACGATGGCCTCGAAGGTCTTCACACGGCCGATGACGTCGTCGGACTTGACGGTGAGGATCTCCTGCAAGGTGTAGGCGGCGCCGTATGCTTCCAGCGCCCAAACTTCCATTTCACCGAAGCGCTGACCGCCGAACTGCGCCTTACCGCCGAGCGGCTGCTGGGTGACCAGCGAGTACGGACCGGTGGAGCGGGCGTGGATCTTATCGTCAACGAGGTGGTGGAGCTTCAAGAAGTACATGTAACCGACGGTGACGCGGTTTTCAAACGGTTCGCCGGTGCGGCCGTCGTACAGAACGGTCTTGCCGTCTTCGGACAGGCCGGCGTCACGCAGACACTGGAACACGTCCTCTTCGTGTGCGCCGTCGAAAACGGGGGTCATAACCTTCATGCCCAGTTTCTTGGCGGCCATGCCGAGGTGTACTTCCAGAACCTGACCGATGTTCATACGGGACGGAACGCCCAGAGGATTGAGAACGATGTCCAGCGGAGTACCGTCGGGCAGGAAGGGCATGTCTTCCGGCGGGAGAATGCGGGAAATAACACCCTTGTTACCGTGGCGACCTGCCATTTTGTCACCGACGGAGATCTTGCGCTTCTGAGCGACGTAGACGCGCACGACGCGGCTGACTCCGGGAGGCAGCTCGTCGCCCGCTTCTCTGGAGAAGCTGCGAACGTCAACGACGATACCGCTCTCGCCGTGAGGCAGACGCAGAGAGGTGTCGCGGACTTCACGTGCTTTTTCACCGAAGATGGCGCGCAGGAGGCGCTCTTCGGCAGTCAGCTCGGTCTCGCCCTTCGGGGTGACCTTACCGACGAGGATGTCACCGGCGTGAACTTCCGCACCCTTGCGGATGACGCCGTCTGCGGTGAGGTCCTTGAGGGCGTCCTCGCCGACGGAGGGAATGTCACGGGTGATCTCTTCCGGCCCGAGTTTGGTGTCGCGGGCTTCGTGAGAATACTCTTCAATATGGATGGAGGTGTACACGTCTTCGCGGACGAGGCGCTCGTTGATGAGCACGGCGTCCTCGTAGTTGTAACCTTCCCAAGTCATAAAGCCGATGAGGGCGTTCTTACCGAGAGCAAGTTCGCCGTTGTCGGTGGCAAGACCGTCGGCAATGACCTGACCCGCCTCAACCTTCTGGCCGACCGAGACGATCGGGCGCTGGTTGATACAGGTGCCTTGGTTGGTGCGCTTAAACTTGATGAGGCGGTAGGTGTCGGTGCCGCCTTTGCCGGTAATGACGATCTCTTCGGCAGAGACGCTCTCAACCTTACCGGCCTTCTTGGCAAGCACGCAGACGCCGGAGTCAACGGCGGCTTTGTATTCCATACCGGTGCCGACCACGGGGGCTTCCGTCACCATGAGCGGAACGGCCTGCTTCTGCATGTTGGAGCCCATCAGAGCACGGGAGTTGTCGTCGTTTTCCAAGAAGGGGATGAGTGCCGTTGCAACGGAGACCACCATCTTCGGAGAGACGTCCATGTAGTCCACTCTCTCGCGCTCGACCTCGAGGATCTCCTCGCGGCGGCGAGCGGTGACGCGACGGTTGACGAACCAGCCGTTTTCGTCCAGCGGCTCGTTTGCCTGTGCGATGATGTATTCGTCCTCTTCGTCGGCGGTCATGTAACGGACTTCCTCGGTGACGATGCCCTTCTCATGATCCACGCGGCGGTACGGCGCTTCAATGAAACCGAATTCGCTGATGCGCGCATAAGTAGAAAGGTAGGAGATCAGACCGATGTTCGGACCTTCCGGTGTTTCGATCGGACACATACGGCCGTACTGGGTGTAGTGCACGTCGCGGACCTCGAAGGAGGCACGGTCGCGGGACAGACCGCCCGGGCCGAGTGCGGACAGACGACGCTTGTGGGTCAGCTCGGACAAGGGGTTGTTCTGATCCATGAACTGGGACAGCGGAGAAGAACCGAAGAACTCCTTGATGGCGGAGACCACGGGACGGATGTTGATGAGCGCCTGCGGCGTGACGGACTCGTTGTCCTGAATGGTCATGCGCTCCTTGACGATCTTGTCCATGCGGGAGAAGCCGAGGCGGAGTTGGTTCTGCAGAAGCTCACCGACGCAACGCAGACGGCGGTTGCCGAGATGGTCGATGTCGTCCTCACGGCCGATGCCGTGGGCAAGGCAGATGAGGTAGTTGATGGAAGCGTAAATGTCCTCGCGGGTGACGTGCTTCTTAACGAGGTCGGCCTTTCTTTCCTTGAGGGCGGCGATGACGTCGGCCTGCTTCTTATAAGTGGAAAGGATCTCGGCAAGAACGTCGAGGCGGACGCGCTCGCGAATGCCTGCAGCGGAGGTGTCGTACTTGACGACCTTGGTCAGATCCACGGTCTTGTTGGTCATAACGCGCACGATGGCACCGTCTTCTGCAAAGACGTCGATCTGGCAAACACAGGCGGCCTCGAGTGCTTCGATGGCGGCGGCATCCAGAACGGTACCCTTCTCCAGCACGATCTCGCCGGTCAGGGTGCTGACGGCATCCAGAGCCAGAGTCAGACCCTCCACACGCTTGGTGTAGGAGAGCTTCTTGTTGAACTTGTAGCGGCCGACGGCGGAAATGTCGTAACGGCGCGCGTCAAAGAACATATTGTTGAGGAGGATCTCTGCGCTCTCCACGAGAGGCGGATCGCCGGGGCGCAGACGGCGATAGATTTCTTTGAGAGCTTCCTCGTACGGGGTGGTGTGGTTGGAACGTGCCAGCTCGGTGATGCCATCCTTCTCAAGGGACTGGATGATCTTGTTGTCATCGCCGAAGAGCGCACGGATGTCCTCATCCTCACTCAGGCCGAGTGCGCGGATGAGTACGGTGACCGGCAGCTTGCGGTTGCGGTCGATCTTTACGTAGAAGACGTCGTTGATGTCCGTCTCATACTCCAGCCAGGCGCCGCGATACGGGATCACGGTACCGGTCAAGGTGAGCTTGCCCATCTTGTCGATGTTCTTGGCAAAGTACACACCGGGGCTGCGGACGATCTGGGAGACGATGACGCGCTCCGCACCGTTGATGACGAAGGTGCCGTTGTCGGTCATCTTCGGGAAGTCGCCCATGTAGATCTCCTGCTCCTTGATCTCGTCCGTTTCCTTATTGGTCAGACGGACCTTGACGCGCAGGGGCACGGCGTAGTTGACGTCGCGCTCTTTGCACTCTTCCATGGGGTACTTGGGATTGTCCTCGATTGTGTAATCCACAAAGTCGATGAGCAGCTTGCCGGAGTAATCCACGATCGGGGAAACGTCCTCCAGCACTTCGCGCAGACCTTCGTTCATAAACCAGTCGTACGACTTGCGCTGCACCTCAATGAGGTTCGGCATTTCGAGCACTTCCTTGATCTTGGAAAAGCTCATGCGGACATTGGTGCCGAGTTTTTGCGGGGTCATTCGCATGTTGGAAACCACACTCCATTCCTAATATTTAATGCGCCTATACGAATTTTACATTTCAAATACAAAAAGTTCACAGATTGTTTACATTTTGTGCACTTCAAGGCGATTCGAATGCAAGGATACATTATATAGAAAATGCCCCGAAAAGTCAAGCATTTTTTACAATCTTTTTGTTTCTGTTTTGTTTCTGCCAAAACCACAAGATATCCCAACTTTTTCCGCAAGGCACACTACACCTTGACCGGCGCGCGGGAGCAGTTGACAAACACGGGGAAAATAGGTATAATTTATCCATAATTTTTCCGCACGTTCGCACGTCCCCCGCATGCGCGCGCCGCAAATTAACGGTTGCAAAAACGCGCGTTTTTGGTTAAAATATAAGCGATCAAAGGCCGCACACAGCGGCACACGGTCGTATTTTTCAAGGAGAACTTTGCATGCGATTACTCATTCTGACCTGCAACACCGGCGAAGGACACAACTCCGCCTCCGGCGCGATCGAAGAGCTTGTTCTGGCTTCCGGCGGCACCTGCGAGAAGGTGGACGCCCTCGCCTTCCTTTCCAAAGCCGTCTCCAAGGCAGTCTGCGCAGTGCACGTCAAACTCTACCGCTCCAGCTCCATGACCAAAGTCTGGAAGAAGAGCTACGCCAAGTTGGACGCAAACTCCCAGGAGGCAAGCGACTCCCCCAGCTTCGCCACCCGCCTGCTCTCCTCCGGCGCCATTCGCCTGCGCAAATACTTGAAAGAGAACGACTTTGACGCCATTCTCTCCACACACCCCTTTTCCGGCGTCATGCTGACCAAGGCACTGGAAAAGCAGCCGCTTGACGTCCCCTGCGTGTTCGTCTGCACGGACTACACCTGCGGGCCCATGGTCCCCGACCAGAAGCTGCCCTTCGTGTGCATCCCGCACAAAGACCTCGTCGATCTGTTCGTCACCAGCGGCGTGCAGGCCGATACGCTCTTTACCACCGGCATTCCCGTGCGCCACGTCTTCCGCGAGAAGAACTCGCGCGAGGACGCCCGCCGCGCACTCGACGTACCCGCAGACTGCTTCAACGCCGTGCTCATGTGCGGCTCCATGGGCTGCGGACCGATGGCAGACCTCGCAGAGGAATTCGCCTCCCGCCTGCCCGAGGGCGGCCTGCTGACCGTCTGCTGCGGCACCAACAAGAAACTGCTGTCCGAGCTAAATAAGAAGAACCTGAAGAACGTGCGCGCACTCGGCTTTACCCGCGACGTGCCGCTGTGGATGGACTCCGCAGACATCTTCATCACCAAACCCGGCGGCCTCTCCATCACGGAGGCGGTCAACCGCGGCGTGCCGCTGCTTCTGATGAACGTGGTCGGCGGTTGTGAGACGCCGAACTTCCACCTGTTTTTGAAAAACGGCTACGCCGAAGGCGTGGAAGACCCCGCCGAGGCACCCGCCCTCTTCTCCGAGCTCGTCTCCTCCCCCGAGCGCCGCGCGGCCATGGTGGAAAAGCAAAAGACGGACTTTGCCGAAGACGCTGCAGAGAAAATTTGGAACATCCTGCAGGGAAAACATTGATTTTTTACGGGGCTTTGCCAAACTTTTTTGAAAAAAGGTTTGACAAGCCCCGTCTCTTGTGCTATGATATCTACGCTCGTTTCGCACGCGGGTGTAGTTCAATGGTAGAATATCAGCCTTCCAAGCTGACTACGCGGGTTCGATTCCCGTCACCCGCTCCAACAATTTTGCCACAGTTCCCCCGCCGCAAGACATGCGCCAGTAGCTCAGGTGGATAGAGCAACTGCCTTCTAAGCAGTAGGTCGGGGGTTCGAATCCCTTCTGGCGTACCATATGGTGGGCGTAGCTCAGTTGGTTAGAGCGTCAGGTTGTGGCCCTGAAGGCCGCCGGTTCGAATCCGGTCGCTCACCCCAAAAAAGAACGAACTTTTGTTTACCAAAAGTTCGTTCTTTTTTTATCCAAGCCGCAGGCTTGGTATATCATCACCGCGCGAAGTGCGGTGTATATCATCAGCTCCTTTGGGGCTGTATCTCATCACGCTTTAGCGTGTATCTTTCCTGCGGCTTGATGAGATACAATGCGTCGCATTGATGATATGCAACGGCAAGCCGCGCCGAAAAAAGAGAGCGCCGACGCTCGTCGCCCTTTTGCAGGCACGGGGCTTTCTTTGCGTCTGCGGGCAAAAGGCGGGAAATTTTGCCGACGTTTTCCACAGAAAACGCGCACTTTGTCTTGCGAAACGCGCGGGAGTGTGGTATAGTTACTGTAACCTTGTGCCCCGTAGGGGCACGAATTCAAACCACGGAGGTCTTCCCCATGACCGAAGCCACCCATTTTGACTTTACCCTCTCCGGCAACACGTACCGCCTGGAGGTTCCCTTTGACGGCGCGTTTCGTCTGCGCACCGTGCAGAACGGCGAGACCGAGCTCGGCGCCTGCGAGATCTTAAAACGCGACCTCGGTGAAGAATTTGAAACCGAGTGTGAAGCGCTTGTCATCACCGAAGAAGACGGCGTGACGACCGTCGCCTGCGAAGACGCCGAGGCGCACCTGACCCTCTCCCCCTTCTCCCTCTCCTTCTGCTACGAGGGCGAAGAGAAGTGCCGCCTCTCCGACGTCAACGCCAAGGGCTTCGTCGCTCCGCTGTCCGACACGCCCGTTTTCGGCACGGGCGAGCGCTTCAACCTTGCCAACCAGCGCGGCAAGCTCATCGACCTGTACTCCATCGACCGTTGGTGTCAGACGGAGGGCAACTCCTACGTGCCCATCCCGCTTATCATGACCCGCGACGGTTACGCATACTTTATAAACCGCTACGAGCGCATGATGCTCGACCTCGACTCCAAGGGCGACGGCAAACTCTCCGTCGATATTCTGGAAGAAGGGCTTTTGGACCTCTACGTCTTCCTGACCGACGACCCGACCGAAGTCCTCTACAATTACTCACACCTAGCGGGCTTCGCCCCCGCCGTGCCCGACTGGGCGTACGGCATTCACGTTTCCCGCCACGGCGGCACCAAGGAATTCGGAAGCCTGCCCGGCATTCTGGAAATGGCACAGAAAATGGACGAATTCGACCTGCCCTGGGACGTCGCCATTCTGGAGGGCTGGGAGCCCTACGACTACCTCGGCCTTGAGGACCTCAAGAAGCTCTCCGCGTATTTCGAACTGAAGAACAAGCGCTACATCCTCTACCAGAGCTGCGGCCGCTACCTCGACTGGAAGAACAAGCACGCGACGCCCGAGCACCTCAAGGAATCCACCCGCATCCGCGACGAGCACGCCGTGTCCGACGCCAACACCGGCGAGGTCATGCTGCCCGACATCAACATTGAAAACCCCGAGGACGCACCCAACGCGCGCATCTACCGCTGGCTGGACGTCACCAACCCCGCCGCGCGCGATCAGTGGTTCAACGACATCTGGGGCATCTTTGCCGGCGAGCTTTCCGTCAGCGGCGCCAAAATGGACTTCTGCGAGCAGTTCCCGGGCAATCGCCCCCTGAACTTCTACGACAAGCGCAAGATGAGCGGTACCCACCACTGGTACCCCGTGTATCTCAACGCCATGACGTTCAAAAACTTTGACGAAAAGCGCAAGGGCGACGGCGCCATGCTCTTTGCCCGCGGCGGTGCCATCGGCGCCCAGCGCTACCCCATCATGTGGACCGGCGACCAGCTGCGCGAGTGGCGCTTCCTGCCCGCCATGCTGCGCGGTGCCCTGACCGCGGGTCTTTCCGGCATTCCCTTCATGGCCTATGACCTCGGCGGCTACATCGCCAGCCGCGACCCCGAGAACAACCCCGACACCGAGATCTTCATTCGCGGTGCCGAGATGGCCTGCTTCTCCGTCTGCATGCAGACCCATGGCCGCGTGCGCCGTCCCTACGACTTTGACGAGGACACCATCAACCTGTACCGCCTCTACTGCAACCTGCACGAGGCACTCATCCCCTACCTCGCCGAACAGGGCCGCGTTTCCTGCGCGTCCGGCACGCCCTTGATGCGCCACCTCTTCCTCTCCCACCCGCAGGACGAGACGGTGTACGGCATTGACGACGAGTACTTCCTCGGCGACGCACTCCTGTGCGCCCCCGTGCTCGACGGCAAGCTTGAGCGCGACATCTACCTGCCCGAGGGCGAGTACATCGGCCTCTTCGATGGCAAGAGCTACGCAGGCGGTCAGTGGCTGAGAGGCTTTGCCTGCACGCTGACGCAGACCCCCGTCTTCATCAAACGCGACCACTCCTCCGACGTGCTTGCCACCTGTCTGAGCGAGGCGGCAGAAATCATTCGCGCGATCGCAGGGCTCGCCTGATCGCAAAAGGAGTCTTATGGGACTGATATCCGTTATTTTATTCGGCATCGGCCTCTCGGCCGACGCCGCGAGCGTTGCCGTTTGCGAAGGCATGAAGGTGCGCGGCAAGAACCTGCCGCTCTGCACCAAGATCGCCTTCTTCTTCGGCCTCTTCCAAGCGCTGATGCCCGTCGCCGGCTACTACCTCGGCGACCTCATGGCACGCATCCCCTTCCTGTCCGACGCGGTGGGCTGGGTTGCCTTTGCCCTGCTCTTCTTCGTGGCGGCAAAGATGCTGTGGGAAGCCGTCACGGAAAAAGACGAGGGTTGCTGCTGTTGCGAAAAGCCGCTTGCAAACACGCGCGAGCTCTTCGTGCTTGCCATCGCCACCTCCATTGACGCGATGACCGTCGGCGTGACCTTCGCCGCGAACACCCCCGCGATCATCCCCGCCTTCGGCGCAGACTTCAACGTGCTCTTTGCCGCACTTGTCATCGGACTTGTGACCTTTGCCCTCTCCTTTGTCGCCACGCTCTTCGGCCACGCCATCGGAGAAAAGCTCGGCAACAAAGCGGAACTGGTCGGCGGCACGGTGCTGGCACTGCTTTCCTTAAAGATCCTGTTGGAAAACCTCGGAGTCAACCTCCCTTTTTAACGTAAATCCATCTCAAATAAGGAGACGAATATGAAACAGACGGACAAAACAATGGACAAGCTCGTAGCCCTTTGCAAAGGACGCGGCTACATTTTCGCCGGAAGCGAGATCTACGGCGGCCTTGCAAACACCTGGGACTACGGCCCGCTCGGCGCAGAGCTGAAAAACAACATCAAGCGCGCATGGTGGCAGAAGTTCGTGCAAGAGAACACCTACAACGTGGGTCTGGACTCCGCCATTCTCATGAATCCGCAAACTTGGGTCGCCTCCGGCCACCTTGCCGGCTTCTCCGATCCCTTGATGGACTGCCGCGAGTGCCACGAGCGCTTCCGCGCGGACAAGCTCATCGAGGACTGGTGCGCAGAAAACAGCTACACCCTCGAAAAGCCCATCGATGCCTTCACCCATGAGGAAATGAAGGCCTTCGTGGAAGAGAAGAACATCAACTGCCCCACCTGCAAAAAGCACAACTTCACCGACATCCGCCAATTCAACCTCATGTTCAAGACCTTCCAGGGCGTGACCGAGGACGCGAAGAACACCGTGTACCTCCGCCCCGAGACGGCACAGGGCATCTTCGTCAACTTTGCAAACGTTGCCCGCACCACGAGAAAGAAGCTGCCCTTCGGCATCGGCCAGATCGGCAAATCCTTCCGCAACGAGATCACCCCCGGCAACTTCATCTTCCGCGTCAGAGAATTCGAACAAATGGAATTGGAATTCTTCTGCAAACCCGGCACCGACCTTGAGTGGTTCTCCTACTGGAGAGAGTTCTGCAAGAACTGGCTGCTTGCCATCGGCCTGAAGGAGGAGAACATCCGCCTGCGCGACCACGATCCGGAAGAGCTCTGCTTCTACTCCAAGGCAACCACCGACTTTGAGTTCCTCTTCCCCTTCGGATGGGGCGAGCTCTGGGGCGTTGCCGACCGCACCGACTACGACCTGACCCAGCACCAGAACACCTCCGGCAAGGACCTGACCTACTTCGACCCCGAAACGGGCGAGCACGTCATCCCCTACGTCATCGAGCCCTCGCTGGGTGTGGAGCGCACCGTGCTTGCCGTGCTCTCCGACGCCTACGACGAAGAGGTCGTGGACGAGGCCAAGGGCGACGTGCGCGTGGTCCTGCGCCTCTCCCCCGCACTTGCCCCCTTCAAGGCGGCGGTGCTCCCGCTCTCCAAGAAGCTCTCCGACAAAGCGCTGGAGCTGCACGCCGCGCTCTCCAAGGAGTTCATGTGCGACTTTGACGATGCCGGCTCCATCGGCAAGCGTTACCGTCGCGAGGATGAGATCGGCACGCCGTTCTGCATCACCTACGACTTCGATACCGAAAACGACGGTTGCGTCACCGTGCGCGAGCGCGACAGCATGCAGCAGGTGCGCCTGCCCATCGCAGAGGTCGAGGCCTACGTCAAAGAGCGCATCAAACTGTAAAACACAACGCAAAGGAGCCCGATTTCGCGGGCTCCTTTTTTGCAACGGCAAAAAGAAAAGCCACCCGAAAACGGGTGGCTTTTTGTATTTACCTTATGCCTGGGGGTTGACGGGGATCTGCGGAGCGATCGGCATGGTGGGGTTGGAGATCTCTTCATAGAAGGCAGCCTGAACGATGCCGAGGAAGAGCGGTCCAAAGATGCCGGCGGCGATGCTGACGAGAGCGTTTACCAAAGCAAAGAGAACGCCGATCACCGGAATACGGGCAAACAGAGTGAACACGAGGCTGGCGGCCCAAACGATGACGTAGAAGAGAACTTCCGCGCCGAACATCTTGCCCTTGTAGCCCATGGTACGTGCACGGGAGACCTTGATGGCCTGGGTGATGGACACGTCGGGTTCAGTGACAAGGATGTAAGGAGTGAGGCGGTAGGCGTAAGCACGGTTGATGGCAAAGAAGATGCCGACGATCGGGATCAGCGCCCAGAGGACGATCCACAGAGTCATCCAACCCATGCCGCAAGCAACGCGGATGGCAACCTTCTTGTCCTTGAAGCAGGCAAAGAGGTCTTCGGTCTTGGGTTCTTCGCCGCGATAACCGCGCAGGTAGATCATGGTCATGGAAGTGGAGAGCAAAAAGCTGATGGCAAGGCCCACACCGGGGATCACGCCGAACAAAATGCTGCCAAGGAAATCCAGAATGCCGGCAAGCAGGGAAATGCCCCACAGCATGAAGGGCTTCTTCTTCAGAACGTTCCATGCTCTGAGGTAAATCGCTTTAATCATGATAAAGCTCCTTTCAAAATGTCGCAAGCAAGGCTTGCTTTTACGGTGACTTCAGTTTAGCATATTCGACACAATTTGACAAGGGATTTTTTACACTCTCTTCACAATTTTCGCAAAATACAGTACCCATTCCCCTTATGGGCACAAAGTATAGCGGTAAAAAAGAAGAGCCGCCCCTTTCGGGCGGCTCTTCTTTTGCGCGTTTATGCTTGCGCACCTTTCTTTGCGTAACACTGCGCTCTCACGCCCCCGCAGGAGGCGGCGCGAGCGCACTCTATGCAGGGCGCGACACAAAATGCCCTTTTTTCCGCCCTTCTACCTCTTGAGACCAAAAATCGACCTCTTGGGCAAAAAGGCTTGCAAAATTTTTTCAACATGCTACAATGTGCTCAAGACGAATGCGAAAGGAGGGAAACCATGAAAATCCGCACCGAACTTTGCGACACGGAGGAGATCGTCATTCGCACTCGAGAGAGGACCGAGCGCATCCGCGCGCTGGAGCAGGCCGTTGAGGAAGCCTTGCGGGGCGAGAACGAGCTGTCCCTCTTTTCCGACTCCACGGAGCACTTCGTGCCAAAGGCGAGCGTGCTGTTCTTCGAGAGCTCCGGCGGCAAGATCTACGCCCATACCGCAGAGCGCATCTACACCGCGCCGTACAAGCTCTTTGAATTGGAAAACATCCTGCCCTCAAGCTTTGTGCGCATCTCCAAATCCACCATCGCCAACGTGGCGAAGATCTCCTGCCTGCGCCGCGAACTCGTCGGCAACGGAGAGATCGGCTTTCGCTCCTGTGACAAAAAGGCCTTCTTCTCCAGGGCCTATTTCAAACTCTTGCAATACAAAATAGAAGAAACGAGGTTACACAAATGAAATTCTGGAAAATCTTCATCGGCATTTCCCTGATCCTTGTCGCGGTGCTCCTCCTCTTGGATGCGTTCGGCGTCATCGCTCCGCTCTCCCTCTTCGTCGGGGAACTCACGGCGTTTAAGATCATCGCCGGGCTTCTTTTGCTCATCTTCATCGCAGCGCGCCTCATTCGCGGCGACGTCGCGGCCATTTTCTTCCCGCTCGCCTTTTTGTTCATGCTGTTTGAGAAGAACATCGCCTACCTCTGCGGCCTGGAAAACGAGGACTTCCTGAACAACTGGCTCGTACTTTTGGTCGCACTTCTGCTTCACGTCGGCATCTCCGTGCTGCTGCCCTCCACCAAGATCAAGAAGAACAAATTTGCCGCGGGCATGAGCATAGACGGCTCCTCCACGGTTGCGGAATGCAATTTCGGCGCCTCCGCCGTCTACGTGGACTGCGCGACCTTCTCCCCCGCCCGTATCGAAAACAGCTTCGGTGCCTGCAACGTGTACTTTGAAAACGTGGACAAGTACGAAGGGGCGAAGACCCTGTATGTTGAAAACAACTTCGGTGCAATGTGCATCAACGTCCCCTCCGCCTGGATGGTCAAGACCTCGATCGAAAACTCCCTGGGCAGCTACAACGTGCAGAAAAACGAGAGTGTGGACGACAGCGCCCCCGCCCTCCTCATCGCGGGCGAAAACGATCTGGGCGCCATCAACGTCAAATTCGTCTGACCCTGCCAACAAGAAAAGCACCGCATTTGCGGTGCTTTTCTTTTGTTCTTTTTTACAGCTCCTCGATCTTCCGAGAAAGCTCGTCCAGCCAGTCACCCTCAAAGAGTTCAATGGTGCCGGCGTCGCTTGCGGCGGCAAGCTTGGTGTTGATCGGAATGCGACAGACGGTGTCCACGCCGTGCGTCTCGGCAACGGCGCCGAGGTGGCTCTCGCCGTAGATGGAGTGGCGGCTCTTGCAGTCGGGACACTCGAAGTAGGAGTAGTTCTCCACGATGCCGAGGATCGGCACGTTCATCATCTCCGCCATCTTCACGGCCTTTTCCACGACCATGCCCACGAGCTCCTGCGGGCTTGTGACGATGACGATTCCGTCCACGGGCAGGGATTGGAACACGGTCAGGGGCACGTCACCCGTTCCGGGAGGCATGTCGATGAACATGATATCGATGCCGCGCCAGATGACGTCGGTCCAAAACTGCTTGACCACGCCCGCGATGACGGGGCCGCGCCAGACGACGGGGTCGGTCTCGTTCTCCAAGAGGAGGTTGAGACTCATCACGTCGATGCCGGTCTTGGTCGTGGCGGGAATGAGGTAGTTGCCGTTGCCCGCCGCTTTTTCCTTGATGCCGAAGGCTTGCGGAATGGAGGGACCGGTCACGTCCGCATCCAAAACGGCGGTGCGCCAGCCGTTGCGGCAGGCGTTGACGGACAGCAGGCTCGTCACGAGGCTCTTACCGACGCCGCCCTTGCCGGACACGACGGCAATGACCTTCTTCACCTCGGAAAATTCGTTGAGGCGCTCCTTCTCGATCTCGCGCGAAGAGCAGTTCGCCGAGCAGGAGGAGCAATCGTGTGTGCATTCAGACATGTGATTCACTTCTTTCTGTAAATTCTGTTTTTATTATACCCCGATTTTGCGCTTTGTCAATTTACATGCACTTAATTTGGGTGTAAAGCTCCTCAGGGTCGTCCACGAGAAGGGATGCGCCGCACTCCTCCAGAAAATCGCGATCCTTAAAGCCCCAGCAGACGGAAATATCCTCAATTCCCGCTGCGCGCGCGGTGACGATGTCCACGTCGCTGTCGCCGACGTACACCGCCTCGTCCGCGGTGATGCCAAGCTCCTTCATGGCGGCAAAGGGTGCGTCGGGCGCGGGCTTTGCGCGCACGGTGGCGCTCTCGCCGATGGCAACGTCGATCCATTCGCCGAAGAAGCGCTTGACCAGAGCCTTTACACCGGAGTCAAACTTGTTGGACACCACGGCAAGGGCAAAACCGTCTGCCTTCAGTTTGGCCAGCATCTCACAGATGCCCGCGTAAGGCGCGGTCTTGTCCTCCATGTGCACTTCATAGTAAGCCTTGAAATCGGCGTAAACTGCGTCAAACTTTTCCCCGACCTCTTCCGCGGGCATGGCGCGCTCCACCAGCTTCTTCACGCCGTTGCCGACGAAGGAGCGAATGGTCGCGTAGTCGTGCGTGGGGTAGGCATACTTTTCCATCGTCACGTTCACGCTGTCCTGCAAGTCCTGCAGGGTGTCGAGAAGCGTACCGTCAAGGTCGAATAAAACTGCTTTTTTCATAATCCATCTTCCTTTTTTCAGATCTTTTTGTATTATACCAAAAAACGCGCGCCATAGCAAGGCGTGCGCCCAAAGATTTTGACCTTGTCACCCTCTCTTTTTAATGGTATAATGGTAAAAACAACATCCGAGGAGGCTGCCGTGGCGTTTTTACCCATCAACAAAGCGGACCTGCTCGCCCGAGGCTGGGACGCGTGCGACTTCGTGCTCGTCACGGGCGACGCATACGTGGACCATCCGTCGTTCGGCACGGCGGTCATTTCCCGCGTGCTTGAGGACGCGGGCTTTCGCGTGTGCATCCTCTCCCAGCCGAGAAACGACGGCGACTATCGGCGTTTCGGCACGCCGCGCCTCGGCTTTCTCATCAATTCCGGCAACATCGACTCCATGGTGGCACACTACACCGCCGCCAAAAAACGCCGCAGTGACGACGCCTATACCCCCGGCGGCCGTGCGGGCGCTCGCCCCGACCGCGCGCTGACGGTATATGCAAACGCGGTGCGCCGCCTGTTTCCCAACGCCTTCATTGCCGTGGGCGGGCTGGAAGCCTCGTTGCGCCGTTTTGCACACTACGACTACTGGAGCGACACCGTCATGCCCTCCGTACTGCTCGACTGCAAGGCCGACCTTCTCATGTACGGCATGGGCGAAAAGCACGTGGTGGAGATCGCCCGCAGGCTTGCCGCGGGAGAAACGAAGTCCGAGATCTGCGACGTGCTCGGCACCTGCGTCTTTTCCGACACCTGCCCCGCGGGGGACAGCGTCATCGTCCTGCCCTCGTTTGAGGAGGTGTCCGACCCCTCCCGCGCGGGCAAGCGCGCCTACGCCGACGCCTGCCGCGTTCAACAGGCGGAGCACGACAGCGTGCGCGCAAAGGTGCTCGTGCAAGCGCACGGAAATCGCTTTTTGGTGCAGAACGCTCCCATGCCCCCTCTTTCCACCGAGGAGATGGATCGCGTTTACGCCCTGCCTTACGAGCGCACCTACCACCCCTCCTACGAGGCACAGGGCGGCGTGCCCGGCATTGAGGAGGTGCAGTTTTCTATCATTCACAACCGCGGTTGCTACGGCGCGTGCAACTTCTGCTCGCTCGCCTTCCACCAAGGGCGCACCGTCACCTGCCGCAGTCACAGATCCGTGCTTGACGAGGCAAAGAAGATTACCGAAATGCCCTCCTTCAAGGGCTACATCCACGACGTGGGCGGCCCGACGGCAAACTTCCGCGCCCCCTCCTGCCGCGCGCAGAAAAAGCGCGGTGTCTGCCCCGACAAGAAGTGCCTTGCCCCCACCCCCTGCCGCGCGCTGGAGGTGGATCACTCCGACTACCTCGCCCTGCTTCGCAAACTGCGCGCCCTGCCCAAGGTGAAGAAGGTCTTCATCCGCAGCGGCGTGCGCTTCGACTACCTCATGCTCGACAAAAACCCCGCCTTCTTCCGCGAACTCGTCGCGCACCACGTTTCGGGGCAGCTCAAGGTCGCGCCGGAGCACTGCTCGGAGCGCGTGCTGTCCTACATGGGCAAGCCGAACATCACCGTGTACGAGAACTTCAAGCGCCGCTTTGAAAAAGAGACCGAGCGCATCGGCAAAAAGCAGTTTTTGGTGCCCTACCTCATGAGCTCCCACCCCGGCAGCCGCGTGGAGGACGCCATCGCCCTGGCGGAATTCTTAAAGAAAGAAAAAATGCACCCCCAACAGGTGCAGGACTTTTATCCAACACCCGGCACGGTGTCCACCTGCATGTTCTACACGGGGCTCGACCCCTTCACCATGCAGTCCGTCTACGTGCCGAAGACCCCCGAGGAAAAGGCGGAGCAACGCGCGCTTTTGCAGTACTTTAAGCGCGAGAACCGCGCCCTCGTCAAGGCCGCCCTCAAGCGCGGCGAGCGCGAGGACCTCATCGGCACGCACCGCGGCGCACTCATCCCGCCGGACGCCGAGCCCAAATCCCCCGCCCACCGTCACCCCAAGGCGCAGGCCGTGCCGACAAAAAAGAAAAACTCCGCCGCCCGCGCCGCCGCCAAACAAAAGGCCAAACGTCAAAAGAAAGGATAACTCCATGGCAAACACCAAACACACCGAACTCCTACGCACCGTCAAATTCACCCTCTTTTCCGTCTCTGCGGGCGTCATTCAGATCGGCTCTTACGCACTGTTTCGAGAAGTCTTCGGTTGGGAGGAGTGGCTCTCCTACCTGCTCTCACTCGTGCTCTCCGTGGTGTGGAACTTTACCCTGAACCGCAAATATACCTTCCGGTCGGCGGCAAACGCGCCCGTCGCCATGCTCAAGGTCGCCCTGTTCTACGCCGTGTTCACTCCCCTGTCCACGTGGTGGACGGCGGCGCTCACCGGCGGTGAGACGGAGTCGCTCGTCGCCTACGCGGTGGAGATCGGCACGCTGCTTATCAACTTCGTTACCGAGTACCTCTACCAGCGCTTCTTTGTGTTCAAAAACAGCCTTGACACCGCCCAAAAATAAGGAGCAACCATGAAGTCCGGCACACGCGCCTTCTTTTCCCTCGCGCTCTCCGTCATCTTCGCATACTTCGTATCCTACTTTTGCCTGCTCTTTGCACGGCAAGGGGAGATGAATCCCTTTGCGGAGCTTTTCTACCTCTACCTGCACCCCACGAGCGCAGGACTCTTTTTGCGCATCGCCTTCCCCGTCGTGTGGGTTGCGAGCTTTTGCTACATGACGAGCGTCATGAGCGTCAACCGCGACATCAAAAGCGAGTGGACCAACCGCATGCGCGGCAAGGCGTACTCCTACCGCGAGGAGCGCGCCGTCTTTTGGAAGACGGAAGCACTCCCGCTTGCCATTCCCTGCCTCTTCTTCGGCGCCGTTATCCCCGCGGGCGCACTCTACGCCCCCTTTCTCGTTCTCTTCCCCCTGCGCGCCCTGCTCTTCTTCGCGGCAAACCGCACCTTCCTCGCCCTCAATCGCTACGTCTGGTGTCGTGACCGCCTCGGCGGCCCGGAGGCAAACGTGAATTAAAAAGGCAAAATAAAAAAGCACCGCAGTTGCGGTGCTTTTTTTATTTGGTTGTCTTATCTTTCATAGACGAAGGTGGCTTTTTCGGTGGAGAAAAGATTGGGGCGGATCTCGATCTCAAAGCTCTGCCAGTCGCGGCTGACTTCCATGCAGTACCAGCCGGTCAGTTCATCGCCCGCGGCAAGGGTTCCGCTGAGCATTTTGCTGCCAAACGCCCCAACGGCGCTGATGGATTCCGTCACGGTCTCGCCGTCTACGGTAGAGGACATCATCACCAGACTGCTGACGGTCACTTCCTCGTCAGAGGTGTTTTCCACGATGAATCTCACGCCAATGAATACCTTGCCCTCGGCAGGCTGGAATATGCCGCCGCTGCCAAGCTGCTTGAACTCCATCGCAGTAAACGTCAGGCCGTCAAACTCCATCTCGTCGCCCATGCCAAACGTTTCGTCCGACGTCGCCTGATCTTCGCCGCCTTCGTCGTCAAAGGGCAGATTTTGCTCCGTGGAATTCGTCGATGAGGAAAAATATACCCCCAGCAGCGCACAACCGGTGCAAGAAAAACAAACAACAAACGCAAGCAAAACTAAAAGAGCTTTTTTCATAATGTCCTCCCAAAAAACATTCCCCTTGCGGTTTCGTTGAGAATATTTTACAACTTTTGCACCTTGTCGTCAAGAATAAGTAAAACCCCGGGATATTCCCGGGGTTTTACCAACTACTTTCTTAATATCCGTTTTGAGTTACGCCATATACGGCTTGCTCATGAGTAAAGCCCTCGTACTCTAACTGATCGATCAAACGCTCGCGAGAGAATGACATCATGTCAAGATATGACTTCGCCTTTTTGGCAGCTTGTTCATTCCAATCTGCCCCGCAATTATCCACGCCATAAGTTGCTTGTTCAGTTGTAAATTTTTCATATTCCAATTGTCCAATCAAACCTTTGCGAGAAAAAGCGGAATAATCAAGATAAGACTCCGCTTTTTTCAAAGCCTGCTCATTCCAATTTGCGCCGCAGTTATCTGCACCAAAAGCAGCTTCTTCGCGAGAAAAGCCTTCAAATTCCAATTGTCCAATCAAGCCTTCATAAGAAAAAGCAGAAACGCGAAGATAAGATTTCGCTTTTCCCAAAGCATTTAACTCGCCCAATGTTGCTGTGGGGAAAAGCGATTCGTCGCTTTGATCCGCAGTTTCGCTATTGGAAGAATCATTGTTGGATTGTCCATTATTACCCGAAGAGCCTTTGTTATCACTGTCTGATGAACCACTGCCCATTGCCATGCAAGCAAAAACAACAAGCGCCAAAAATAAACATAAAATTCTACTGATTTTTTTCATGATGTTTCTCCCTAAAATGAAGTTTGATGATGAGTAACGCGATTACGGTAGAAAAAACCTCGAGTATTATGTCCCAAAAATCAAATGTTCCGGATATAATCCCAATTTTTTGCAAAGCCTCCATACCAACTTCGAACACAGCACAAATAAATAACGTTGAAACAAAAGAGCGGTTGAAAGCCCCAAGTATTAAATAAACAGTAAAGGCAAGCGCATACGACCAAAGCATATCCGAGAAAAAGTTGCAAAAGAAGCCCCGCGCCCACTCAGGCACAACGCCCTCAAGACCAAACGCTTCGCCCTCCAAGCCAAACAAGTTATACACACTTTGGGAAATATATGTGTCCGGCCTAAAACAGAGGTAACAGCCCAGCCCCACAAACAGCGCGCCCCCAATATGAAACGAAAAAAACGGCACGGTTAGGCCTGCAGGCCGATGTCCGGTATTCGAATCCAAAAACTTTATCTCACATAGTACGGATTGGGCTTGGCAAGCAGCGACAGGAAATCAATGAGAACACCAAGACCGAAAAAGCCAAAAGTGAACAAATAGAGAATCCCCATTCCGGCTTTGCCTTCATAAAACTTATGTGCTCCGAGAAAACCAAGGAAAAAGCACAGTGCAAGTGCGACCCACTTGTTTTTCGGATAACCGAACGCGCCTACCGCGCCGACCACATTGGTATTCGTATTTACGTTGTTGTTAGAGTTGTTAATCACAACACTCGGCTCTTTTGACTTCAACTCTTCCACTTGTCGACCACAAGCAGTACACAGCACCGCATCTGCGGGAATCTGTGCGCCGCAAAATTTACAAAATTTCGTTGCCGCACCACCGGTTTGGCTATTTTGAGTTGTTTGATCCATGTTGTTTTCTCCTTTCAAATGTTAGAGAAATTTTAACACATATGTATTCAGTTGTCAACATATGTGCTCATTCTGACGTCCACAATGACATAAAATATTTGTTGAGGTGAAACAAATGTATCTTCCCACTTTAGACGCAAAAAAGGTTGGAAAAACAATCGCCTTTTTTCGTCAGGAAAAGAGAATGTCTCAAGAGGTGTTAAGCGGACTTGCCGACATTGGCAGAAGCCACTTAAGTGCCATTGAACGCGGAGAACGCAAGCCCACACTGGAAACCCTATATCGCATTGCCTGCGCCCTCAATCTTAACATGAGTGATATCATCCTCAAGTTGGAAAAAGAACTGTAAAAAATCCCCCGTGATCACCGGGGGATTTTTGATTACAGACAAAGACGCGCTCAGGCAAACAGTGCTTACGAGCAAAAGCTTGATTGCAAACCAAAGAAAAAAAGACGGTTACCGAAGTAACCGTCTTTTTGTGTCCGCACCGACCTATCTTCCCGAGCCGTCTCCAGCTAAGTATTGTCGGCATGAGTGAGCTTAACTTCCGTGTTCGGAATGGGAACGGGTGTACCCTCACCAATAAAGGCACGGACTGCCTAGGGGATCGTACCCTGACAACCGAATACAGGTCATTGCAAGAAAGAAGTTCAAGCAATCGGTCGATTAGTATCGCTCAGCTACACGCATTACTGCGCTTCCACCTGCGACCTATCAAGCTCGTAGTCTACAAGCGACCTTACTGACTTAAAGTCAATGGATATCTAATCTTGAGGTGTGTTTCACGCTTAGATGCCTTCAGCGTTTCTCACATCCGCACGCGGCTACCCGGCTATGCCATTGGCATGACAACCGGTGCACCGGAGGTGCGTCCATCCCGGTCCTCTC
>JAFYLE010000038.1 GCA_017537265.1 Clostridia bacterium
GAGGTCAACTTTGTAATCGTCGGCAAATAGCTGTTTCTGCGACACTTTCCTTCCTTTTTATAGGTTAAAAGTATATCAGATTTGCCACATTGGCGCAAGAAGCGCGACCCTGTCGGCTAAAAAGGGGTGCACCGAGAAATTTATGCAGACACCCCCAAATTTCCGCTTGCATTTTCAATACGCATATACTATAATATATGCTATGAAAAACAAATCATCGAAAAAGGTCCGTTCCCGCGCAGAGATACTTGCCGAGATCGCAGCGCTTCCACCCTCCATCCAGGGCACCATCTCCTCCTACAAGTGTCCGCGCAAGAACGGGCCGCCCGCCGTCTACTACAACCTCCAGTACACGCTCAACGGCAGGAACCACTCGAAGACCATCCCCGTCGGCATGGTCGCCGAGTTCAAGGACGCCCTTGCATCCGGCAAGAAGCTCAAGGACCTTGTCCTCGAGCTTTCGGACGCAGACACCAGGCTCTTGGTAGAGCAGTCGTCCGCTCTAAAAAAAAGCTCGCGCACCTCGTCCTGAGGGGAGCCGCGAAGATCCACGCCGTCGTGGACGCCGCGGCCTCGTCGATCGAGCGCGACGGGATCGGATGCACGAGCCGCCTCGAGCAGACGCTCTTCGACGACATGAACGGGCTCTGCCGCGAGCTCATGGCCGAGCTCCTCGCCGCAGGCGCCGCGACCGCCAGGGACTACCTGGCCGAACCCGGGGAGCGCAACGCGGGCAACCACGGCAAGAGGATCGTCACACTCTTCGGCGAGCTCCCGGAGATCAAGCGCACATACTACTGGGACGAGGACAGCCGCACGGGGCACTATCCGTTCGACGACAGGCTCGGCCTCGTCGGACGGTACACGCCCGCCGCCGCGAACGAAATGGTCCGTTACGCCGTAGACCATCCGTACAAGGACGCGGCGGACGCCTTCTCGCGCAACCACGCCTTCAGGGTCTCCGCAGACACGATACGCGAGGTCGTCGGGCTCTACCGCGGCAGTTCGTCCGCCTTCGCCAGGGGCAAGGAGGCCGGAGAGCCGTGCGACGAGGGCAGGCTGGCGGAGACCGTCTGCGTCATGGCCGACGGAACCGGCATGCCGATGAGGAAGGAATGCCTGCACGGCGTCAAGGGCAAGGACGGTCGCGCGAAGACGAGGGAAGTCAAGGCGGGCGCCATCTTCGTCGCGTCAAAGACCGAAGACAACGAACCCCACCGCAATCTCGACACTACGACGTACGTCGCCACGACGCACAGGCGCGAGAAGTTCGGCAAATACCTCAGGAACGAGTTCGACAGGCGGTTCGCGACGCTCCCGGAAACCGTCCTGTACATCACCGACGGGAGCAAATGGCTGCATACCGTCCACGACAGCGACTTCCCGTTCGCCATCGAGATCCTCGACGTCTACCATGCCGTCGAACACCTCAAGCCTCTGATGCTCGGGCTCGGAATCAAGGAAGGATCGAAGGAATGGAAGTACCGCCACCACTACTGGTCCGAACGCATCAAGTCGGGCAAGGTCCAGGGCGTGCTCGACTACATCTGGAAGAACATGCGCAACAGGCTCGGCAAGGACGCGATGCGCGAATTCAAGTACTATCGCGGCAATGCCGGGAGAATGAGGTACGACGAATACCGGGCCAACGGCTGGTTCATCGGCTCGGGCGTCATCGAGAGCGGATGCAAGACCGTCATCGGCCAGCGCTTCAAGCAGTCGGGCATGATCTGGTCGCTCAAGGGCGCCAAGGCACTTCTTCCACTTCGCACGCTCCACAAGTCAAACCGGCTGGACGAGTTCTTCAGCCATCTCGTCAAAGACCTTCCGCAGGTCGACTGCGCGGCATGACTTCGCACGTCACCTCATTGACTCTGCATAAAAATCTCGTTGCACCCACCTTTTAACCTACAATGGGAAGTTTGCAATAGCGTTCACGCAGAATGAACTACTTTTGTACCTTGCAAACTGGTCGGGGCGGCGACATCTGAACCGTAGAGAATCTGACGCTTTTCTACGACCATATGATACCGCCCCTAAACTCAACACAAAGAGAATTTATCATATCGTGCGTTCCGAGTCAATGCACCCGAAAAACGTAATCACAGTTTTTCAACGAGCTGGAGAATTTTGGCGCGGGTCGCGTCCGTCTTCTGTTCGTCGTTTTTGGCCGTGACGACGCCTGTGTCCTCGACGCCCCA
>JAFYLE010000039.1 GCA_017537265.1 Clostridia bacterium
AGTCCACCGCCTTCCGTCTTGCCAAGCACGACGTTAAGCGCTATCCCGACATCATCACTGCCTCCGAGAACGGAAAGACTCCCTACTACACCAACAGCTCTCACCTGCCCGTCAGCTACACCGACGATATCTTCTCGGCGCTGGACATTCAGGACGAGCTGCAGACGCTGTACACCTCCGGTACCGTCTTCCACGCCTTCTTGGGCGAGAGATTGCCTGACTGGCAGGCTGCGGCCAAATTGGTGCAGACCATCGCGCAGAACTTCCGTCTGCCGTACTATACCATGAGCCCGACCTACTCCGTCTGTAAGTCCCATGGCTACATCGCGGGCGAGGAGTATACTTGTCCCGAGTGCGGCGAAAAGACTGAGGTCTACAGCCGCATCACCGGTTACTACCGTCCCGTCCAGAACTGGAACGACGGCAAGAGCCAGGAGTTCAAGGAAAGAAAGCTTTACGACGTGGAGAATTCCGTGCTCCGTTACGACAATGACGAGCAAGAGTGCGACTGCACCGCCACCGCCCCCGCCGTCGAAGCAAAGGAACTTCTGCTCTTCACCACCAAGACTTGCCCGAACTGCCGTATGGCAAAGACCTTCCTGGATCAGGCAGGCCTGAAGTATCAGGTGATCGATGCGGAAGAACAGGTGGAGCTTACCAAGAAGTTCGGCGTCAGCCAGGCGCCCACTCTCATCGTCACCGACGGCGAGAACTTCGAGCGTATTGCAAATGCATCCGAGATCAAAAAGTACACCAAACAGGCGTAAAGAATATGAATGATATCCTAATTATAGGAGCGGGAATGGCGGGGCTTACCTCCGCCATTTACGCTGTCAGGGCAGGCAGAAGCGTGCTCGTGCTGGAGCGAGAGGGCATCGGCGGTCAGATCGCCACAAGCCCCAAGGTGGAGAATTATCCCGCCGCCGCTTCCATTTCCGGAGCGGAGCTCTCCGATCGTCTCTTTGAGCAGGCGACCGCACTCGGCGCCGAACTTGACTTCGGTAACGTGCAAAAGCTTGAGAAGACCGAAGAGGGCTTCGTCGCCACCACTGAGGACGGGGAGTTTTCGGCAAAGAGCGTCATCATTGCAAGCGGCGTGCATCACCGCAAACTCGGTGTCGCACGCGAAGAGGAACTTGCGGGTCGCGGCGTGTCTTACTGCGCCGTGTGTGACGGTGCATTCTTCCGCGGCAAGCGCGTCGGCGTAGTCGGCGGCGGCAACACCGCCCTTTCCGCCGCAGTCTTTCTTGCGGGCATCGCAAGCGAGGTTTACCTCATTCACCGCCGCGATGAGTTCCGTGCGGAGAAGTACCTTGCAGAGCAGGTCAAAAAGATCGACAATATTCACGTCACTACCCCCGCCACCGTGGAAGCACTGCTCGGTGAGGAGCATTTGAGCGGCGTGCGCCTGAACAATGGCGAAGAACTTTCCTTGGACGGCCTTTTCGTCTGCATCGGTAAGGTGCCGGATAACGGCGCTTTTGCCGCACTTGCGGATTTGACGGAGGACGGCTTCTTGGATGCAGGGGAAGACTGCCGTACCAAGACCGACGGTCTCTTCGTTGCGGGTGATTGCCGCAAGAAGGAGATCCGCCAACTCACCACCGCAGCCGCGGACGGTAGCGTTGCCGCTCTCGCTGCCTGCGACTATCTAAACCGCATTTCTTGACGGAACGCGCATCAAAAAGCCTCGGAATTTCCGAGGCTTTTTTTACTTGACGGATGCACTTTTCGGTTGTAAAATAAGGATGGGTACTATCCCTTTTATCGGACACAATTCTGTTTGAGGAGGCTTCGTATGCCGCGCAAGGAACGTCAAAAAATCAAATTGTTGGCGCTTTTGGAGATCTTTTGGAAACAAACGGACGAAGCGCATCCCATGAGCATTCCGGAACTGATTGCGGCGCTTTCTGCGCGCGGGATCAGCGCCGAGCGCAAGAGCCTGTACAGCGATCTTTTCGAGCTGCAGGAGTTCGGCTTCGATATCGAGCAGGTGCGGGGTAAGAAGGTGGGGTACTACCTCGCTTCGCGCTCCTTTGAGCTTGCAGAGCTCAAACTGCTCGTGGATGCCGTGCTCTCCTCCAAGTTCATTACGGAGAAGAAGAGCCGCTCGCTCATCTCTCGTCTTGAGTCTCTCGTCAGCACGCACGAGGCGACCTCTCTCTCACGCCAGGTGTACGTCTCCGGCCGTGTGAAGACGATGAACGAGAGCATCTTTTACACCGTGGATGAGATCCACCGCGCCATCACCGAGGATGCCAAGATCTCCTTCCACTATTTCAATTGGAACGAGAAGAAGGAACAGGTCCTGCGCCGCGGCGGCGCGCGTTACGTGGTCAGCCCCTTCGCCCTTCTTTGGGAGGATGAAAACTACTACCTCATCGCTTTTGATGACGAGAAGCAAAAACTGCTGCACTTCCGCGTGGATAAGATGTTGCATCTCAAAATGCTCTCCGAATCCCGCGCGGGCAAAGCGGAGTTTGAAAAACTGGACACCGCCTCGCTTACGCGCCGTGTGTTCGGCATGTTCGGCGGGGAGGAGAAGAACGTCACCCTGCGCATTTCTTCGTCCTTGGTCGGTGTCGTCATTGACCGCTTCGGGCGTGACGTTCCCATTTTAAAGGACGCAGACGGCTTTTTCTCCATCGTCATTCCCGTGTACGTCAGTCCGCAGTTTTTCGGTTGGCTTGCATCCTTCGGTAAGGATGCCGTCCTTTGCTCACCGCCTGAAGTAAAGCAGGCGTATACGGACTACCTCGCCGAGACGTTAAACGCACAAAAATAAGTAAAAAAGCCCGCTTTTTGCGGGCTTTTCGCTTTGTGTGAGGGCCTTTCGAAAAAAGAAAAACAGAAAGATCGAAATCTTATTCGCCGCCGACGTACACCTGCGGGACGTCTCCTGCGATGACGATCTGTGTTATGGGGCAGGAGAAAAAGAGAGTGGAAGGGGATTGGCTTAAGGGCGTGATGGTGTTGATCTCCACGGAGATCTCGCAGGAGAGTGTGAAGAGAGTCTGGTTGACCCCGGCGGAGGTAAAGGCGTCGGAAATCGTCACCGTCGCGTAGGAGAGCGGGCAAATGCGCGCGGAAAGTCTCGGCCCGCGCCCCGCGAAGAGCGGCGCGTCAAACAAACTGCCGATCGGCACGCTGATCTTGGTGATCTCTTCGTCTGTAAGAGCGGCGTTGACCGCCTCGCTTGCGACGGTGCGAATGCGGTTTGCGGCCGCCGTGTTGCAGGTGAGAAGGGTCAGACGCCCGCGCGTATCGAATTCGGTTTTTACAATTTCGCCTTCTGCTTCCAGCACCGTTGCGAGTGCACGGTCCACCGCCGAGACGGCGGCCGCTTTTGCCTTTTCCGCGGCAAGGGTGGCAACGATGGGGGAGAGACGTCGGTTGCAGTAGGAAAAGAAGAGCAGAAATACAAGCGAGAGCGTCAGTGAGAGAATTATGACGCGCCGCACACGTTTGCTTTTTTTCCCCGCTTGTAAATATACACCCATAAAAACACCTCAATTTTGTAAATTATATGTCAAAAAACACAAAAAGTTGCTTGCACTTCTCATAAAAATACGATATACTGTGTGTATCAACCATTCGGAGGTACATCATGTCAAGCATCGACAGACCCTACCCCGTCAAAAATTTTAAAATTGCGGGTATCCCGATTGAAAAGTACAGCATCTGCTATGACCGCATGATCCCCGGTCAGTACGGGCACATGGCTCACGTGTTGCAGCGTTACATCGCTTTTGCGACCGGTGCCGTCTGCTCCATTCACCGCGGCATGTGGATCAAGGACAGACCGGAGATCATCATCGGCCCTTGCTCTAAGAATCCCGACGTCTCCCATCTTTCCGAAGACTCCGTTTACATTGAGGTCGAAGGCAGTAACGTCCACCTTACGGGCAGCGGCCGCCGCGGACCCGTGTACGCCGTGTTTACCTTCCTGGAGGAGTATCTCGGTTGGCGTTTCTTCACTCCGTCGCTTGAGGTCTGCAATCCCTCGGACGGCGTGGACATTCCCGTGGGCAAGTACGTTTATTCTCCCCAACTCATCTTCCGTCAGACGTCTTGGAACGGTGGCACGGATCCCAATTACGCCCCCAAGCGTAAGATCAACGCGGGCCTTTCCATTTCTCACAACTACGGCGGTGCGATCAATTACGTCAAGGGACACGGTTGCCATACCTTCGACGATTTCATGCTCAAGCGTGATTATCCCGACCATCCGGAGTACTTCGCCGACATCAACGGCGAGAATGCCCAGACCGAGAATACCCCGCCGATCGAAGGGCAGGAGGAACTCTGCCTGACGCATCCCGAGGTTCTTCGCATCGTTACCGAGAAGGTCGGCGAGTGGCTTCGTTCGGAGCCGAATCCGCGCCTGATCTCCATTTCGCAGAACGACAACGGCAACGGTTACTGCCGTTGCAAGAACTGCGTGGCACAGGGCACCCCGACCGACAATTATCTCAAGTTCATCACCAAGATCGCGGATCATTATAAGGACGAGTTCCCGGACGTAACCTTTGAAATGCTCGCGTATCATTACACGGAAGCGCCGCCCTCCAAGGGCGTCAAGGTGCCCGAGAACGTCGGCGCGCGTCTGTGCCTCATCCGTGTTTGCCACGCGCACTCGTTTGACGATCCGACTTGCGGCGGTCACATGTTCTGCGGTCCCAAGCCCAATGCAAAAGCTGCTGCCAACGTGCGCGGCTGGGGCAAGGTTTCCAAGAACGTTTCCGTTTGGGATTACACCACGGACTTTGCGTATTACATGAGTCCCTTCCCGAACTTTGAGGTCATGCGCAAGAACTGCAACTTCCATGCAAAGGCCGGCACCCGCCGTCTGTTCTTGCAGGGCAATTCCGATCTCTCCGGCGAGTTCGGCGAATTGCGTTGCTACCTCGCTTCCAAACTGCTTTGGAATCCGGGTATGAAGAAGGCGGAGTATTACCGCCACATGGACGAGTTCTTGCAGGCGTATTACGGCCGCGGCTGGCGCCATATCCGTGCGTATATTAACCTTGCGGAGCGTGCCGCTCACGTTGAGGGCAACCACTTTGGCTTCTACGTCCCGCCGGCAGGACTTTACACCAACGAGAAGTGCGACTCCATAATCCCGCGCACCGACCGCGAGTTCTTGGAAAAAGCACCCGAGCTCTGGCGCAAGGCCATGCGCGCCAATAAGGATGCCACCTGCCGCGAGCACTTGGAAAGAAGCTTCCTTTCCGTGCGTTACTGGGTGCTGTGCGCCACGTGGAAAGAGCGCTGGGAAGACGGAGACGAAGCCTCCCGTGCCGAGTATGAGAGAGAAGTTACCGCGTTCCGCGACGACGTCATCATGCGTCGCGTCGCCTTCGCGGAGGGTCTCTTCTTGCCTCACGCCTTCGATCCCACCAAGCCTCCGCATAACTGGACGGGCCGTCCCCTGTAAAAAGATACAAGCCTCACTTCCGTTTCGGAAGCGGGGCTTTTCTTTTGCGCACAAAAAAACCGCTTCAAAAACTTTGTTTTTGTTGTGTTTTACTCTTCCATTTTTTCTTCGGTTATGGTATGATAAATGTGTATTCTTTTTTCATCGCGATCGATGACTCAAACCAACCGTTTTTTGTGAATTTTCAAGGAGTTTTGAATGAAAGCACGTATTTGTGGCGTTCTTCTGTGTGTCGTGGCGTTTTTGCTGTCGATGCTCCTTCTTTTGAACCTGATTGAAAACCCCATGAGCCAGGTGCCTTCCCTCGGAGATGGAAACAGCGTTGCCGACAGTACGCCCGACGGCAGTGGAAAAGAAGAGAATAACGTCTCCACCAACGTCACGAGCATCGAGGGCGTCATGGCGGTTGCCAAGGAAACGCAGAGCTTCTTTACCGCACTTGCGACGGATGCCAACGCCAAGGTGGAGGACCTTTCCCAGATGAAGGGCAAGTGGCATAACGCCGCGGTCTATCTCAAGGAGCGTGCCGCCGACACCAAAGGTGCCGCCCTTTACACCGCACTGGAAGGTGCGTTCGAGCAGTTTACCGCTACCATGCCCGTCAGTGCCGCGGATTTTTCCGCCAAGGCAAATACGGCGCTTTCCGCCATTTCCGAAGCACTGATCGAGGAAAAGGAGCCGAGCGGCGTGTATCCCAAGCTTTCCGCTTCGGAGAATGGGGAAGTGGCAATGACGCTTCTGCGTCTGTGGCGCGCTTCTCAAAAGCGGGCGACTACCGTCACCGTGACGTACGGTGGCGAGGTTGCCATGGGTGACTACATCGGTGCCGATTCTTACCACAGCGTTTACGCCGCAGAGGGCGCGACGAGCCCCTTGAAGGGCCTGGTGCCCGTGTTTGCCACGGACGACATTTCCGTGATCACGTTGAATGCACCGCTTACCGCGTACACCGTGCCGGAGGTTGTCGCAAGCGAGGCGTTCCGCGGCGCCGCGGCGGATATTTACGCCAAGCACCAGAAGGATGCGGGCGTGG
>JAFYLE010000040.1 GCA_017537265.1 Clostridia bacterium
CGAAGTCCGAGGCGCCGTTCTGGGAAGAACTGACGGTCGAGGAGCACTTTGACCTCTACTTAAAGCAAGGCTACGGCAAAAAAGACGCCATTCGCAGCGTTGCGGCAGACCGCGGCGTGAAGAAGAACGAGATCTACATGCACTTTGTTCAAAAAGACGAAAAGTAATAAATATATTATATATTTATTAACAAAGATTTTTCTTGAAACTTGCCGCAAGTTATGTTACTATATAAGGCGAAAGAAATACACCCAAACAGAAAGGAATTACCACTATGTCCATGTACAACAAAAAGTCCATCGACGATATTGAAGTGAAAGGCAGAAAAGTCCTGGTCCGTTGCGATTTCAACGTACCCCTGGACGGAGACGTCATCACCGACACCAAGCGAATCACCGAAGCTCTGCCCACCATCAAGAACCTGATGGATCGCGGCGCCCGCGTCATCCTCTGCAGCCACATGGGTCGTCCGAAGGGCGTATTCAACATGAAGTACTCCCTCGCCCCCGTTGCCAAGAAGCTCTCCGAGCTGCTCGGCCGCGAAGTTCCCCTTGCCAAGGACGTCATCGGTGAAGACGCCAAGGCCCTTGCCGCCACCCTCGGCGACGGCGACGTCATGCTGATCGAAAACGTTCGCTTCCATAAGGAAGAAGAAAAGAACGATCCCGCCTTCGCAAAAGAGCTTGCCTCCTTTGCCGAGATCTTCGTCAACGACGCGTTCGGCACCGCACACCGTGCACACGCCTCCACCGCCGGCGTTGCCGATTATCTGCCCGCAGTCTGCGGCTACCTGATCCAGAAAGAGATCCGCATCATGGGCGGCGCTCTCTCCAACCCCGTGCGCCCCTTCGTCGCCATCCTCGGCGGCGCCAAGGTCTCCGACAAGATCGGCGTCATCAACAACCTGCTTGAAAAGGTCGATACCCTCATCATCGGCGGCGGCATGGCCTACACCTTCTACAAGGCCAAGGGCTACACCATCGGTACCTCCATCTGCGAAGACGACAAGCTCGACCTCGCACGCGACCTTCTCGAAAAAGCAAAGGCCAAGGGCGTCAACTTCCTTTTGCCCGTGGACAACGTCTGCTCCAAGGAATTCTCTGCTGACAGTGAACCCATGCTCTTCCCCGCCGACGGCCTTGCCGACGACGTGATGGGTATGGACATCGGTGTGAAGACCCGCGAGATCTTCTGCGACGCAGTCAAGAATGCGAAGACCGTGGTCTGGAACGGCCCGATGGGCGTTTGCGAATTCGCAAACTTCGCCGTCGGCACCGAAACGCTTGCCAAGGCCATTGCCGACAGCGATGCCACCAGCATCGTCGGCGGCGGCGACAGCGCAGCAGCCATCGAAAAGTTCGGCCTTGCCTCCAAGATCACCCACGTCTCCACCGGCGGCGGCGCCTCCCTCGAATTCCTCGAAGGACTGGAACTGCCCGGCATCGCCTGCCTGCAGGATAAGTAAGACAAGCAAAAAGGCGCTGATTTCAGCGCCTTTTTGAACACTCTATATCAGAAAAGGAATTACGATTATGGCAAACCGCAAAATCATCATCGCCGGCAACTGGAAGATGAACAAGACCCCCTTTGAGGCCCGTTGCCTGGCTTACGAAATCGCCGAAAAGACCGAAGGTGCCGCTTGCGACGTCGTCCTGTGCGTGCCTTTCGTGGACCTCTTCCAAGTCAAGGAAGCCATTGCCGGAAGCAAGATCGGCCTCGGCGCACAGAACGTGCACTGGGCAGAGAGCGGCGCATTCACCGGTGAGATCTCCGCCGACATGCTCGTCGCCTGCGATACGCAGTACGTGGTCATCGGCCACTCCGAGCGTCGCCAGTACTTCGGCGAGACCGACGCCACCGTCAACGCCCGCACCAAGGCAGCCCTTGCCGCGGGTCTGAAGGTCATCCTCTGCGTGGGCGAGACCCGCGAAGAACGCGAACTCAACGAGACCAACGACGTCATCGAGCGTCAAGTCCGTCTCGCGCTTGCCGACATCACCGCAGAACAGATGGCGAACGTCATCATCGCCTACGAGCCCGTGTGGGCCATCGGCACCGGCCTGACCGCCACCGCCGAGCAGGCACAGGAAGTCTGCGCCTACATTCGCTCCCTCATCGCCGAGCTCTACAACGCGGAAGTTGCCGACGGCACCACCATCCAGTACGGCGGCAGCATGAACGCGAAGAACGCCGCGGAACTGCTTGCCATGCCCGACATTGACGGCGGCCTCATCGGCGGCGCCTCCTTGAAGCCCACCGACTTCCTCGTCATCGTTGCCGCAGGCAGCGCAAAAGCCAGCCGATAAACACTCATCCCAAGCGCTTGATAAAGAGGACGCATCGCGCCCTCTTTTCGCGCTTTATTAGGAAGCAGAATATGTCCGTCACTCTCTCCCTTGCCCCGCTTGCGGGCTACACAGACCGCGCCTTCCGCACGCTCGCAAAAGAGCATGGGGCAGACCTTGTGTACTCGGAAATGATCAGCGCGAAGGCCGTCTGTTTTTCCGACGCCAAGACGCGCGAGCTCGCCTCTTTCGGCGAGGTGGAACGCCCGATCTGCTTCCAGCTGTTCGGACGCGAGCCGCAGGACTTTGAGATCGCCGCAAAGACCCTTGCGCGCGACTTCTCCCCCGAGGGATTTGACGTCAACTGCGGTTGCCCCGTGCCGAAGATCGTCAAGAGCGGCGAGGGCAGCGAACTCATGCGCTCCCCCGCGCTCATCGGCCACATCGTCACGGCGACCAAAAAGGCAGGTCTTCCCGTCTCCGTCAAACTGCGCCTCGGTGTGGACGAAGAACACAAAAACGTGCTCGACTGCGCCCGTGCCGCCTCAGAAAGCGGAGCAGAGCGCATCATCGTGCACGGCAGAACGCGCGAAGGCGGCTTTTCCGCTCCGATCGACTTTGCATCCATCGCCCGCGTGAGGGAAGAGTTCCCGAACGTGGAGATCGTAGCAAACGGCGGAATCAACACGCCTGCCGACGCACGTGAGATGCTGGAAAAAACAGGGGTCACCCACCTGATGATCGCGCGCGGCGCGCTGGGGCACCCCTGGCTCTTTGACGAGATCAAGGCAGATCTTGACGCTCGACCGTTCGTCGCTCCCGACCTGTACGAGGTCATCTGTCACCATCTGGAGCTTGCCTGCACCTTCAAGCCCATCTCCCGCGCCTTGCCGGAGATGCGCAGTCAACTCGCCTTCTACTTCAAGGGTCAGCGCGGCGCCGCACGCACGCGCGAGGCTCTGATGCGCGCCACGAGCCGCGCGCAGATCGACACCCTGTTAAAGGAATTTTTTAACCGATGATCTACCTCGACAACGCCGCCACCACCTTCCCAAGCGAAGAAGCACTCGCCGCTTTTGCCGAAGAAGCGCGCCTCGGCGCCAATCCTTCTTCCATGCACGCGGCGGGCTTTGCCGCACACAAACGTCTGGAAGAGGCGCGCGCGTCCTTCGCCGTCTGCATCGGCGCGAAGGCCGAGGAGATCGTCTTCACCTCCGGCGGTACGGAGAGCGCAAACCTTGCCATTCTCGGCGCGGTACGCGCCAAGCGCCGCCGCGGAAACAGGATCCTGGTCAGCGACGCCGAGCACCCCTGCGTGTCGGAGACGCTCAAGGACCTTGCCGCAGACGGATTTGAGATCGTCAAGATCTCCACCAAAGGCGGATGCTTGAACCTTGACCAGATCAAAGCAGGCGCGACCGAGTCCGTCATTCTCTGCTGCTTCATGCACACCAACAACGAGACCGGCGCCGTCTACGACGTCGCTTCGGCCTTTCGCATCGTCCGTGCGCAGTGCCCGCACGCGCTCTGCTTCTGCGACTGCGTGCAAGCCTTGGGCAAAACACCGCTCAACGTGTCCGCTCTCGGAACGGACCTTGCCTCCTTTTCCGCACACAAGATCCACGCCCTGCGCGGTGTGGGCGCACTGTACGTCAAAGCAGGCGTACGCCTCGTCACGCCCATTCACGGCGGCGGTCAGGAAAAGGGTCTCCGCAGCGGCACGGAAAACACCCCCGCCATTCTCGCCTTTGCCGCCGCGGCAAAGCGCGCGATTGAAACGCTTCCCGAGCGCACCGCCCACATGGCGCGCTTGAAAGACAAACTCTCCCGCTCCCTTGCCGAACTGGACGGCGTGCAGGTGCTCGGCGGTTTTCCTGCCTCGTGCCACATCGTCAGCGCCGCCTTTTCCGGCTACAAGAGCGAAGTGCTGTTGCACTTGCTCTCCGACCTTGGCGTTTGCGTCTCCTCGGGCAGTGCCTGCTCGTCAAAGAAAGGCGCAAAAAGCCCCATACTCCTCGCGCACGGCGTCAGCCCCGCGGCCGCGGACAGCACCCTGCGCTTCTCCCTCTGTCACAACACGACCGAGGAAGAGATCGACCAAACCCTCTCCATGATTCGTCAACTGTTACAGAAAGGACTCTACCGCCGATGAGTTTTGCCCGTTGCATTTTGATCAAGTACGGCGAATTGGTGCTCAAAGGCGCCAACAAGCGCCGCTTTGAAAAGGCGCTGACCGACGACATCCATCGCGCCATCTCCCCCATCGGCGCGTACCATACACAGTACCGCCAATCCACCATGGCACTGACCATGGAGGACGACGCGAAGACCGAGGCCGCCTTTGACCGACTCAGCCGCGTGTTCGGCATTGCGGCGCTCTCCATCGCCTACCCCTGTGAAAAAAGACTTGAGGACATTCTTGCCGTCATTCGCGAAAAGATCGTCCCCACGCTTGCCCCCTACCGCACCTACAAGGCGGACGCCAAACGCAGTGACAAATCCTTCCCCCTGACCTCCATGGAGCTCATGCAAGAGGCAGGCGCCTGCGTGGGTGAAGCGTGCCCCCACTTGAAGGTGGACGTGCACAACCCCGAGGTCACCGTGACCGTAGAGGTGCGCGACAAACTTGCCTTCGTACACGCAGGCCGCGTGGTCGGTGCCCGCGGGTTGCCCGCAGGCACGAGCGGCGACGGACTCCTGCTGCTCTCCGGCGGCATTGACAGTCCCGTGGCGGGCTGGCTGATGGCAAAGCGCGGACTGCGCCTGTTTGCCCTGCACTTCGAAAGCTACCCCTACACCAGCGAACGCGCCAAGGAAAAAGTGCTGACGCTGGGCAAGAAGCTCTGCCGCTACACGGGCAGACTCGACACCTACGTCATCGGTCTGACCGAACTGCAACTCGCCCTGCGCGACGCCATTCGCGAGGAGTACTTCACCCTCATTTTGCGTCGCTGCATGCTGCGCCTCGCCGCACGTCTTGCCAAGGACAAGAACATTCCCGCCCTCATCACCGGCGAGAGCCTCGGACAGGTGGCAAGTCAGACACTCTCCGCCATGGCGGCAAGCGACGACGCCGCCGGCATGCCCATCCTGCGCCCCTGCGTGGGTCTGGACAAGGACG
>JAFYLE010000009.1 GCA_017537265.1 Clostridia bacterium
GGAACAGCAGGAAGAAGGACTTTCTTTCGTGCGCGTTGACAGTGATCCCGACAGCCTCAAATCGGGCGACGGGGAAGAGGATGCGGTGCTTAAGGATCTGTTTGCTCCTCTGCTCGGCGAGACGGAGATCTCTTTCGTGCGATTGAAAGACGAGCATACCCCGGCACTTTTCGTCACGGAAGAGAATGCCCGCCGTTTTTCGGATATTTACCGCGCTTTCTCTGCGCGCACCGGCGAGGAGATGCCCGCCATCCCCCGCGGGGAGCGCTTCTGCGTAAACCTTGCGGCAAGCGTGTTTTCCAAGGTCAAGGTGCTTGGAAAAGAGGAACGGGAAGTCTATGCCCGTCAGATCTACTACGGTGCTCTCATCGCCGCGCGGGAATTGACCAAGGACGAGCTTTCCGCTTTCTTGGAAAATAACAACAGACTGCTCGATCTGTAATTTTTTTCGAATTTTCCCTTGTGCAATTTGTGGAGTTTTATGATACAATTAATGTGTATCTCAAATTAGGTAATTAAACGCGAAAGGAGAATCTTGTAAATTTAATTACCGAACTGTTTTCGTTTCTCTGGAGCCAGGTCTTGTCCATCTCCGTGATGGACGTCGTCGACATTCTCCTGGTTGCGGTTTTGCTGTATTACGTCATCGCCTTTTTCCGCGATCGCCGCGCGGGCAAGCTTGCTGCGGGCGTCGTGTTTTTGGTGCTTGCGCTCATTTTGTCAAACCTTTTGCAAATGCGCGTCATCAGCTTCATTTTGGAGTCTATCGTTTCCGTCGGCGAGCTTTCCGCCACCAAGACGGATGCGCTGATCGTATTGGGGCGAAAAACAAGCCCCGGAGGGAGATCCTTCCGGGGCTTTTGCTACTCTTGACGAAAAAATGATAAAAATGTAAAATATTGTAAAATAATTACAAGGTGAAAAGAAATGTGCAATAAGGATAACCTATACGCTGAAACGATCTATTTTCGAACCAAAAGCAGCCCGCCGCGCACATATGATTCATCACGAGAGTATCCTTATCCGAATAATTTGATTGCTGCAATCAAAGGTATCGACCCGAGCGAGTTAGAAACCGAGTATTATGATTCATCCCGAATGAAGAAAATAGAAGCCGCACTTGCAACTCTTACCAAACGCGAACAAGCGATGGTTCATATGAGATATGAGCTTGCGGCCACTTATGAACAAATTGGCGAGTACTATGGGATAACATTTTCAGCGGCTCGTCAAATAGTAAAAAATGCAGTGAAAAAATGCAATCCACCTCAAAACGTATTTTTCTAAAAGATGTTCTCGCAGAAGAGGACCGTGCCGAAGAATTAGAGGCGTACATCGAGAGTGTTGTGAGTAGTCGGGTTGAGGAAAAAGTTAAAGCTGTGCTTCGCGCTGAATATATGCGTGGATACGCTGACGGGCTTAAAGTTGCAGAAGACGGAGGCGGCAAGCGATTGCTTGAAATTCCGATAGAAGATTTAGACCTTTCTACCCGCTCTTTTAACTGTTTAAAGCGATCCGGTGTTAATAAAATGGGGGATTTTCTTTTGTATGATACAAAAGAATCCATAATGGGAATTAAAAGCCTCGGAAAAAATGCACCGAAGAAATTGCAACCAAATTAAAGAACTATGGCATTTGCAATGAAGCTTGGTCTCAGTTTCTCATTCCAGAGGTGGAGTCCATTCAAACCGAAGTAAAAACCACCGATCTTTTTGATAAGAACTCTGAATAACAAAAGAGGGTTTTATGGCAAATCATAAATTGATTTATGCTTTAAAGGATGGAAAACCAATTTCTGTTTCAAGCGTAGAAAATGGCTTAAAATGTGGATGCGTCTGTCCGTCCTGTGGAGAAACGCTCGTTGCTAGAAAAGGCACAAAAAGGATGCACCATTTTGCGCATCATTCGGGAGGTAGTTGCGAATATGGATATGAAACCTCGCTCCATTTAGCGGCGAAGGAAATACTGGCTAGCGCAAAGAAAATGATGATCCCTTCGGTAATTCTTGAATTTACATCCTATAAACATTCCGAAGTAATTAGTGAAGCAAAAGAGATTGCGATTGACCGGGTTGAATTGGAACAGAACTTCGGTGGCCTCATTCCGGATGTAGTTGTTTATGCCGGCGGCAAGCGCATGTTTGTTGAGATTTTTGTCACGCACCAAATTGATGAGGAAAAACTGGAAAGAATCAGAGATGCAAATATTTCCACGCTTGAAATTAATTTAAGTAAAAAAAGAGATGTGATTACCGCTGAGGAACTGGAAGAGCTTTTGCTGGGAGATAGTCCTGAGAAAGAGTGGAAATATAATGCTGTAGCACAACAGTGGTTGCAACGTTTTCTTGACGCTTCTGAAAGCAAAAAGGCTGTGAATCGTAGTTTGGCGGCCTGGCACATTGATTATTGTCCTATAAAAGCTCGTGTATGGCGTGGTAAGCCATACGCGAATGTCACTGATGATTGTTTTTCTTGCGAATACTGCGTAGATATTTTTTATCCCGCTCGGGTGAATTGCACGGGGAAAAAGCGGATTTCAAAAATGGCGGACTTTGATATCCCAGAGGAGCAACGCATACGAGAAAGCGATGAGAAGATTGCGAAGAAAAAAGCCGGAAAAGTGGAGGCTGGGTATTGCCCTTTTTGTGGATGCATATTGGTTGAACGCCCCGGGAGAAACGGTTATTTTTTAGGTTGCTCTAATTATCCGCATTGTCGGTTTACGTCGGAAGGTAGACTGAAGTGAGTGAGTATTATGAGTTTTCAAAGCAGTTTGTTGCCGCTTTCTTGGAAAATAACAACAGACTGCTCGATCTGTAATTTTTTTCGAATTTTCCCTTGTGCAATTTGTGCATTTTATGATACAATTAATGTGTATCTTAAATTAGGGTAATTAAACGCGAAAGGAGAATCTTGTGAATTCCATTACCGAACTGTTTTCGTTTCTCTGGAGTCAGGTCTTGTCCATCTCCGTGATGGACGTCGTCGACATTCTCCTGGTTGCGGTTTTGCTGTATTACGTCATCGCTTTTTTCCGCGATCGCCGCGCGGGCAAGCTTGCTGCGGGCGTCGTGTTTTTGGTGCTTGCGCTCATTTTGTCAAACCTTTTGCAAATGCGCGTCATCAGCTTCATTTTGGAGTCTATCGTTTCCGTCGGCGTGCTCGCACTCATCATCATCTTCCAGCCGGAGATCCGCTCCATGCTGGAAAAAATGGGTCGCGGCTCCTTAAGCGGCCTCGGTAAGCTCGGCGCCAAGTCGGGCGCGGCAGGGGAGAGTGCCCTGCGCGAGGTCTGTGTTGCCGTCGGCGAGCTTTCCGCCACCAAGACGGGCGCGCTGATCGTATTGGAGCGAAAGACGAGCCTCGGGGACGAGATCCGCACCGGCACCGTGCTCAACGCGGACGTTACCGCCCCTTTGATCCGCAACATTTTCTTCAACAAAGCACCTCTGCACGACGGCGCCATGATCTTGCGTGACGGCCGCGTGTATGCCTGCGGTTGCTTTTTGCCGCTTTCCACGAACGCGGACGTGGACCGTCGTCTCGGTACGCGTCACCGCGCCGCGCTCGGCGTGTCCGAGATCAGCGATTCCGTCGTCATCGTCGTCAGCGAGGAGACGGGCGTGATCTCCATCGCCCGCGACGGGAAGCTCTCCCGCGGGTTTGACCAGTATACGTTGGAAAACGAACTTCTCGCCATCTACCGCCGCGATGAAGCGGACGGCGGCGAGAACGGCGTTCTTTCCCGCGTCAAACTTTGGCTGAAGAAGGTCAAGACCGCGGATACCGAAAACAATGGTAAGGAGGAAGAAAAATGAACAAGACCTCCTTCTCCGTAAACATCAAGCGCATCGGCCCGGTCAATTTGCTGCTCGTTGCGCTCTCCCTGTTTCTGGCTTTTGGCCTTTGGCTCTTCGTCGTCTCGACGGAAAGTCCCACCGGCCAGCGAGCCGTGGCGAACGTGCCGGTCAAACTTGTCGGCACGGACACGCTTTCCAGCACCTACGGTTTTTCCGTTTTGACGGGCTATGACGTCACCGCGGAGGTCACTCTGCGCGGCAAGCAGAGCGCGCTCAACGCTCTTTCGCCCGAGGACGTCGTGGCAAAGGTGGATCTTTCCGACATCACCGCCGCAGGCTCTTACCAGAAGGAGATTCAGGTCACTCCGCCCTCCGGCATGGAAGTGATCCGCGTCTCGCCCGAGAACCTCGTGGTGGAAGTGGACGTGGAAAAGACCGTGTCCGTTCCCATTCTCAAGCCGGATGAGACGTATACTCTGGTCGAGGGCGTGCAGTTCAAGCGCACTTTGTCTACCGAGAGCATCTCGGTCAAGGGCCCGCAGACCGTCGTGGATAAGATCTACGGCATCAAGTGCTCGGTGGATCTCGGCAATTTCACGGAAAACGTGACCAAGACCGTGCCTTTCATTTTTGTGGATAAGGACGGCAACGAGATCACCGACCGTTATCTCTTGCCTGCGCAGAACACCATTACCATTCAGTATACTTTGTATAAGGAAAAGACCGTGCCCCTCGTTTTGGGCATTACCACTCTCCTGGAAGGGGAGGAGGTAACCCAGAGCGTTGACCCGGAAAACGTCACGGTGCAGGGCCCGCCGGAGAAGATCGACGCCTTGACGGAGATCGTCGCCATGCGTATCTCCACGGCGGACATCACGGGGCAGCAGACCTTTGCCGGTTTCGTCACCTTCCCGGACGGCATCACCTGTAAGACCGGCGCGGTGAAGTACACCGCCCGCGCACAGCTGAAGAGCAGCTCCTTTACCACCGTTCGCCTCATTCTCTCCCTGACGGGTGAGAACGTGGACGTGACCGTGCCCGCCGGACTGAAGTGCGAGTTTGCCTCGCAGAGCGTTTCGGTGGACGTGCGCACCACCATCAAGAACCGTCCGCGTTTGGATGCAAGCGTGCTCGAAGCCTCGCTCAACCTTTCTTCTTACACCACCCCCGGCACGTACACCGTGGAACTGCCCGTCAGCGTTAAGACTGAGTCGCAGAGCCTCTGTTACGTGGTCGGAACCGTGACCGCAACGGTCGTTTTGAGTCAATGACGCGCACGGGCTTCGTGGAGCGCATTGCGGACGGGCTCGTCACGGTCGTTTTGGCCGACGCCTCCTGTGAAGGTTGCAGTACACCCTGCGGTGCCTGTCGCAGAGAACAGAAGCCGCAACGCGCCGCGGTGGAAAGCCTCGTGGACGTCTCTGTGGGGGATCGCGTGGAACTCACCTGTCCCTCGGGCGGTATTGTGCTGTACAGTGTGTGCATGTTTCTCATCCCCCTTTTCATCGGCGTCGGACTTTGCGTCGGGCTGATGGGCGCGTTGGGAGAGGGGACGGCAGCCCTCGTCGCCGCCCTCGGTGCTCTGCTTTCGTTTTTTGCGGCGGCACTTGTGTTTTCCACCCCCGCAATGAAGCGCAAAAATGCCTTTCGGATCTCGCGTGTTTTGACAAAGAATGCGCTTGAAAAAGAACTTGACAAACAATAATCGGCTGTGTATAATAATATGCACGCTCAAAAAGGGGTTTCTATGCCTGAACATCCGTTTTTGTCGCCGGACGGCGCACTTCTCGACCTGAAAAACCTGTTCAATGGCCGTGAGACGAAGGTACGTTTTACTACCGCGTTTCCGCTTGGAGAGGGGATCGGCTCCGTCGAGTTTGCAGGGGATGTGCAGGTTGTCGGCACCGTGACGGATTACTCCGGCGTTCTGCAGTTTGAGGCAGAATTTGCCGTGGAGTACAGGACCGTGTGTGACCGCTGTTTGAAGGACGTACAGCGCATCTTGAAATTCTCTTTGGACCGTCCCGTGACCAAAGTCTTTCGTGAACAAGACGAGGAGGAGACGGTTTTTGCCCAGAACGATGTCATAGACCTTGCCGAACTTGCTCTCATCGGCGTCTGTGAGAATCTTCCCATGAAGCATCTGTGTTCCGAGGACTGCAAAGGGCTTTGCCTCTATTGCGGTACGGACTTGAATGTGGCGACGTGTTCGTGCAAAGCGCCGCCGGACCCGCGACTTGCGGGCTTACTTGAGTTTTTCCATGAGTAGCATTTACAAGGAGGTGTAATTACCAATGGCAGTCCCGAAGAAGAAAACCTCGCATGCGAGAAAGAATTCCCGTCGCGCAAGCGTCTCCAAAATCTCCGCTCCCGCTTTGACCACCTGTGCAAAGTGCGGCGAGAAGATCCTGGCCCATCGCGTCTGTGACAAGTGCGGCAGCTACGATGGCAAGGTCGTCATCGAAAAGGAAGACAAGTAATCTTTGTGTAACCGACAAAAAAGATATGTCTCCTTGGCGCAAGGCGCGCCTTGGTGAGATATCTTTTTTCGTTTTTAAGGAGAAATTATGGTTCGTATCTCGTCTGTGGAGAAGCACAGCGCGGCAGAAAAGGCGGGGATCCTGGGCGGAGACCTGCTCTGCACCGTCAACGGGCAGAACGTCGTGGATGTGCTGGACTACCGCTTTCTGATCACGGAAGAGCGCGTCACGCTCTCGCTTCTTCGCGGGGAGCGTTCCTTCGTCGTGACCATTGACAAAGAAGAGTATGCGGACATCGGGCTTGAGTTTGAAACGTACTTGATGGACAAGGAGAGAAGTTGCGAGAACAATTGCATCTTTTGCTTCATTGACCAAAATCCGCGCGGCATGCGCGAGACGATCTATTTTAAAGACGACGACACCCGACTCTCCTTCTTGCACGGCAATTACGTCACGCTGACAAACTGCGACCACGCGGAGCTTGAGCGCATCGCGCGCCTCAGACTCTCGCCGGTCAACGTCTCCGTACATACGACCAATCCCACCCTGCGTGTCCAAATGCTCGGCCATCCGAATGCGGGCGAGATTATGGGACAACTTCGTTTTCTCGTCTCCCGTCAGATCCGCATCAACTGTCAGATCGTGCTCTGCCGCGGCATCAACGACGGGGAGGAACTTTTGCGCACGCTCAAGGACCTCGTGTCTCTGGGGGAAATGGTGGAGTCTGTTGCCGTCGTTCCCGCGGGGCTCACCCGCTTCCGCAAAGGTCTTGCAGACCTTACGGATTTTGATGCCGAGAGTGCCGCCGAGGTCATTGACCTTGTGGAGGCCTTTGCAGACAAGCAGTACGAGAAATACGGCAGCCGTCGTGTGTTCCTTGCAGACGAGTTTTATATCCGCGCATCGCGCACTCTGCCCGAGGCGGAAGTGTACGAGGGCTACCCGCAGCTTGACAACGGCGTGGGACTTTTGCGCAGTATGGAGGAGGACGTTCTCTTCGCCCTGCCGGACGCACCCAAGCCCGCAAAACGGCGCAGATACCTTGCTTTCACGGGCAAGGCGGCGTATGCCTTCGTGTCGGATCTTGTTGCGCGCGTGCTCAAAGGGCAGGATCAAGTAGAGTGTACGGTGAAGGCCGTCAAGAACTTTTTCTACGGCGAGAGTGTGACGGTTGCGGGGCTTCTCACCGGCAGCGATTACCAAAAAGCTGCAAAGGAAGCAGACCTTAAGGAATACGACGCAGTGCTCATTCCCGCAAGCAGTCTGCGTTACGAGCGCGACCTGTTTTTGGACGGCGTCGCACTTGCTGATCTGGAAAAAGAATGGAATCTTCCCGTCATTCCCGTGGAGGGCGGCGAGGACATTGTGTATAAACTGTTAGGAGAAAATTGATGGCACTACCGGTTGTGGCAGTGGTCGGCAGACCGAACGTCGGCAAAAGTACGTTTTTCAACAAAATGTGCGGTGAGCGCATCTCCATTGTGGAGGATGTGCCGGGCGTGACCCGTGACCGCATTTATTCCACTTGCGAGTGGGCGGGCAGAAAAATGCTGCTCGTTGACACGGGCGGATTGGAGCCGAATTCCGAAGACGAATTCCACATGCATATTGCGGAGCAAGTGCAGATCGCAGTCGATACGGCGGACGTCATCATCATGATGACGGAGATCACCTCGGGCGTTATGCCCACTGACCGCGAAATCGCGCGCTACCTTTCCCGCGCACAGAAGCCCGTGGTGCTCGCTGTCAATAAGGTGGACTCCATCGGTCAGACCCCGCCGGAGTTTTACGAATTTTACGAACTCGGTATCGAGCATGGTCCTTTTGCCGTCTCCAGCGTGCACGGCACGGGCAGTGGCGATATCTTGGAGTGCGTCAACTCCCTGCTTCCGCCCCCTGCGGAAGAGGAGGAGAGCGAGCGCATTCGCGTTGCGGTCATCGGCAAGCCGAATTCCGGCAAGAGTTCTTTGGTCAACCGCATCACCGGACAGTCCCGTATGATCGTCTCCAACGTCCCCGGAACCACGCGCGACGCGGTGGATACCGAGGTGGACAATGCTTACGGTTCCTTCACCTTCATCGATACGGCAGGCATTCGCCGTCAGTCCAAGGTGGAGGATAAGATCGAAAAATACAGCGTGCTTCGTGCAAAACTTGCCGTCGAGCGCGCAGACGTGTGCATCCTCATGGTGGACTCGCTTGAGATGGTCACCCAGCAGGACGAGCGCATTGCAGGCATTGCTCACGAATCGGGCAAGCCGACCATCGTCGTGCTTAATAAGTGGGATCTTGTGGACAAAGACAACGACACCGTGAAGAAGGCCACCAAGGACGTGGAGATCGCCCTGTCGTACATGACCTACGCTCCCCTGGTGTTCATTTCCGCCAAGACGGGTCAGCGCGTGGACAAACTTTATCCCCTGATCCAAAAGGTGTACGAGTCTTCTCGTCGCCGTATCCCCACAGGCGTGCTCAACGATGTACTTGCAGACGCCGTTGCCCGCGTCCAGCCTCCGTCGGATCGCGGTCGCCGTTTGAAGATCTATTATATGACGCAGGTCTCCGTCGCTCCGCCGACCTTCGTGGTCTTCTGTAACAGCGAGGAGCTCTTCCACTTCTCCTACCGCCGTTATCTGGAGAACAATTTGCGCGAGACCTTTGATTTTGAAGGAACCCCCATCCGCATCGTCGTGCGTGAGAGGGGAGAGGAGGAAAAATGAACGGATTTCTGTTTGGTTTCGGCGCCATTCCCGTCTTTTCAACGGGCCTTTTCCTGCCTGCCGAGGGGGAAAATTGGTTGCCGCTCATCCTCTTGCTTCTTGCCGCGGCACTCGGTGCGTACCTCTTGGGCAGCATCAATTCCGCCGTGCTCGTCAGCAGCGCGCTGTTCGGCAAGGACGTTCGATCCTTCGGCAGCGGTAACGCGGGCCTTACCAATATGCACCGCGTGTTCGGTGTCAAGGGCGCCCTTTTGACGCTTGTCGGCGACGTGATGAAGGCCGTTTTGTCAGTCCTGCTCGGACTTGCTCTTTGCGGCTATCAGTACGGCGGCTACACCGCGTTGGCTTTTTGCGTCATCGGTCACGCGTTTCCCGTCTTTTTCGGTTTTCGCGGCGGCAAGGGCGTGCTGAGTGCGGCGTCTGCCATCTGCTGTCTGTCACCCGTCGTGTTTTTCTGCATGATCGGTATTTTTCTTCTCATGGTGCTCACTACGCGTTACGTTTCCGTCGGCTCCGTTACCGCGGCGTTTTTCTTTCCGCTGTTTTTGAAGGCGTTTTTCGGCAGTCTGCCCTTCGTGGTGCTTGCCACCTCTCTGTTTACCGCCGTGCTCGTCATTTTCCTGCACCGCGAGAACGTGCGCCGTCTGTTGCGCGGTGAGGAGAAGAAGTTCGGACAAAAAGAACCGCCCAAAGATGAGTGATCTATGAAACAAACCGTCTCTTTTTACGCATGTGATTCTTATGAGGACCGCGCCGCTCTCAAGCGCGCGGTCCTTTCTGTCATTTCCGACTGCGGCGGCTTCGACGCCCTGTTTGACCGCGGACGCCGCGTGGTCGTCAAGCCCAATCTGGTGATGAAAAAGTCGCCGGAGGGAGCCGCTACCACCCATCCCGCGCTGATGGACGTGCTTTTGGAGATCTTGCTTGAATACACCCGCGACATCCGCGTGGTCGAGTGTCCGGGCGGTCCCGGCACGCCCGCACTCGTGGAGGCGATCTATCGCACCACGGGTATTCGCGAGGTCTGCGACAGACGCGGCGTGGAGATCGTCGTTTCCCCCGAGGCGCGCACGGTCACGGTGGAAGGCGCCAAGGTCGCCTCTGCGCTTTCGCTTGCGGGGGAAATGGTGGACGCGGACGTGTTCATCAACCTCGGCAAACTCAAGAGCCACTCGCTCACCACGTTTACGGGCTGTGCCAAGAACCTTTACGGTGCCATCGTCGGGCTGACCAAGGTAGAGTACCACGCCCGTTTTGCACAGCTTTCCGACTTCGCCAACCTTATTTGCGACATCAACCGTGCACTCGTGCCCACGCTCAATCTGCTGGATGCTGTCGTCGGCATGGAAGGCAACGGCCCCACCGGCGGCACGGCGCGTAAGATCGGCGGCATCGTCGGCGGCAACAACGCTTTTGCCGTGGACGCCATCGGCGCTCGCCTCATCGGACTTCGGGAAGAAGAGGCCCCCATTCTGTCCGCCGCCCGTGCTCTCGGCCTTTACACACCGGTGGAAGAGTGCCTCGGCGACGATTATGCTCCCTTTGTGCAGAGCGATTTTCTCTTTGCGGACGCACAGCGCTTTTCCATCTTGCGCGAGATGCCGAATCTCAAGTTTTTGCGCCGCTTTTTGGAACCGCGCCCCGTCATCTCCTCCCGCTGTGTCGGTTGCGGGGAATGTGTGCGCCTCTGCCCGAAGAGCGTCATTGAACTTCGCACGGTGAAGGGCAAAAAACGCGCGTACATTCACAAAAACAAGTGTATCCGTTGCTATTGCTGTCAGGAACTTTGTCCTGCCAAGGCCGTGGATACCAAGTCCAGAAAGATCCTGAAGATATGAGTGGGAGACGACTCACCCTTTGGGCGGCCGCAAAACTCAACCTCACCCTCGGCGTGGGAGAGCGCCGCGCGGACGGTTATCACGAGATCCGCTCCGTCATGCAGAAGATCAGCCTGTACGATACGCTCTCTTTTGCCAAGGCGGATGAGATTTGCTTTACCTCGGATCTCAAGTACCTTCCGAATGACGAGCGCAACCTCTGTGTCAAGGCCGCACGTCTGTATTTCGAGGCTGCGGGAATTGACGGCGGCGTGGATATCCGCGTGCGCAAGGCCATTCCCGTCGGTGCGGGTCTCGGCGGAGGAAGTGCGGATGCCGCGTGCACTTTGCGCGCCCTTTGTGCACTGTACCGACCGTTGGATCGGGAGACGCTTCACGCCCTTGCCCTTTCTCTCGGCGCGGACGTTGCGTTTTGCCTGTCGGAGGACACCACGTGCCTTTGTGAGGGCGTGGGGGAGGTGCTGACTCCCATTGTCCGCGGCGGGAGTGCGCCCATTTACCTCGTGCTTGTTAAAAACGACCGCAAACTTTCCACCGCCTCGGTGTACGGTGCGTTTGACAGTATGCCCGCTCGCCCCATTCCCTCGGATGAAAAGGTGCTTGCCGCATTGCAAAGCGGAGACGCAAAACTGCTCTCCGAGAATTTGTTTAATATGTTGGAGCAGCCGGTCTTCGCGCAGAAGCCCGCGCTTTCCGATCTGCTCGCGGAATTTGCCGCCCTCGGTGCACTCGGTGCGCGCATGAGCGGCGCAGGGCCCACCGTTTACGGCGTGTTTGACAGTCAGGAGTCCGCACTCAAAGCCGCGGCTCATTTTGAGTCTGCGCCGTTTTGCCGCATCGCAACGCTTTTGTAATTGCATATTTTTTCCAAAGCAGCCGAATACTCCCATTGCCAAACTTGGCAATGGGAGGTTTTTTATGTTTGCGATCTGTTTGCCCGCGTACAGAAGACAGATGCTTCTGCGCGCGCTCGCACTTTTGTTTGCCCTTGTGCTCTGCGCCTTTGTTCTTCTTCCGCTCAAGGCACAGGCGGCACTTTTTGATTCGGTTTTGCGTTTTCACGTCGTTGCGAATTCCGACAGCGCAAAAGATCAGGAGATCAAACTGCTCGTGCGCGACAAGCTTTTGGAATGGACGGGGGAAGACCTCGCTCTTTGCCGCCAGAGCGCGGAGGCCGAGGTTTATCTTGCCGCAAGAAAAAGTGAGCTTTTAAGCCGCGTGAGGGTGTATCTTGCATCTTTGGGCGTCTCTTACGGTGCCGAGGTATTCCTCGGTGCGGAGGAACACGCGGCGAAAGTCTATGGTGACCTCACGCTGCCCGCGGGCGAGTACCGTACGTTTCGCGTGGTGCTCGGAGAGGGTTGCGGGCAGAATTTTTTCTGCGTGCTCTTTCCGCCGATCTGCCAAAACAGCGCGAAGGGAAGCGCTTCCGAGACTTTTTTGCACTACGGCGTCAAGGGAGAGAGCGTGGGGCGGATCAAGACGCGCCAAGGGGTGGAGGTGCGCTTCTTCCTGTGGGAAAAATTGAGGTCGATTTTTCAAATGTAAATTTTCGGAAAACAGAGAGGAAAAAGCGTGCGTTTTGCCGTTTTTTACTTGCATTTTGCGCCTCGTGGTGTTATAATATGCTGAACGCAAATATGCAAAAGAACGGAGTTATTTTATGAAACGCTCAGTCAATGCATGGGCAGTCGGTGCCGATTACGGATTTGAAGAAACGTTTGCCAAAGTCAAGGCGGCGGGTTTTGAAGCCATCGAGCTCAATCTGGACGCAGACGGCGCACACGCCCTCACTATGGAAACAACCGCAGCAGATCTGCAAAAGATCGTGGAAATTTCCAAAAAATTCGAACTTCCCGTCAGCGGCATCTCCACTTCCATCGGTGGCAACATCGGTTCCGCGGACGAGGCGGAGCGACAGGCCGCCGTTGACGTTGTGAAAAAGCAACTTTTCCTGGCAAAGCACCTCGGCGCTTCCGCTATTCTCGCCGTTCCCGGCGCAGGCAACACCCCTTGGGGCGAGGCACATGAAATCTGTATTGAGGCCTACCGTTCCCTGACTCCCGTGATCGAGGACACCGGTATTCTCGTCGGTATGGAGCACGTGTGGAATGGCTTCTTCCTCTCCCCGCGTGATCTCGCGTATACCGTGGACGAAATTGGCAGCGACTTCGTCGGCGTGTATTTCGACATCGCCAACTGCGCGGACCGCTCCAAGAGCGAGGACTGGATCACCTTCCTCGGTGAGCGCATCAAGCGCGTGCACATCAAGAATTTCAACCGCAAGAGCGTGTTTGAATTTGCCTTCCCTCTGCTGTTTGAAGAGGGAACCATCGACTGGGTGCCCGTCATGGCCGCCCTTCGCAAGATCGGCTACGAGGGTCCTTTGACCGCCGAGTTCGGCGCACCCGAGGGTGATCCGAGCGAAAATCTTATTAAGAGCGCGGATGCGATTCGTCGCATTCAGTGTCTGTAATCGGGAGGTATTGTTTTTATGAAACAGCTTAAGAGACTTGTGCTTCTTTTGCTCGTGGCAGCGTTCTGCGTTCTGCCGCTTGCTTCCTGCATCCCCGGTCGCGGCAACGCGTTCGACGGTGGCGATCCCACTCCGATCGACCCCAACGCCAAGCCCGGTACTTACGACTATGCAAAGAGTCTTGTGCCTTCCGTCAATTACGAAGGCCGTGACTTCCGTATCCTCGTGTGTAAGTCCGTCAGCGAGTTCGACGCCAACAACGGTGACCTTGCCCGCAACGTCGTGGCAAAGGAATCCCTCGGTATTCCGATCAACGACGCCGTCCTGACCCGTAACATGGACCTGCAGACTCAGCTCGGCATCACCATCCGCGCCACGGAGAAGCCCTTCCGCAAAGTTGCGGAGGAACTGCGCAACTCCATTCTCACGCAGGACGACCGTTACGACATCTGCTTCACCCGTTTGGACGACCTCACCCCGCTCGCCAGCGAAGGTCTTCTCGTCAACCTTTTTGAAATGGACCTTGACCTGTCTCAGCCTTGGTGGGATCAGAACTCCATCAAGGAACTGACCATTCAGGACGAATTGTACTTTGCCGTGAGTGACGGTGACATCGTCGACAAACAGACTACCATGGCCTGCATGTTCAACAAGAAGGTCATGGACGAGCAGCAGATCGATCCCAAGAGCGTTTACGCCATGGTCGACGAAGGCACCTGGACCATCGACGCCATGATGGATATGATCAAGAACATCAGCCCCGACAGCAGCGGCGACGGTATCAAGAATGAAGAAGATACTTGGGGCATTTTGACCGAGTATGACTCCGCGACCTGTTTCTATTACGCGTTCGGCGGTTGCGTCACCGACAAGAACGGCTCTGACGAACCGCAGCTTCGCCTCGGCGACAGTGACATGCGTGAAGCGGTCGATAAAGCCATTCTGACCCTGCGCGACAATGCCAACGTCTTCAAGGTCGAGCAGATGGGCGGCAACTGGCTCGCCGCCAGTGACATGTTTATCAACAACCAGGCCATGTTCCGTATCACCAACCTCACCACCACCGAGCGTTGGCGTAACATGGAGGCAGACTTCGGTATCCTGCCCATGCCCAAGCTCAACGAAGAGCAGAAGAATTACGTCCACCTCTGCAAGAACGGTGCAACCGGCGTTTGCGTGCCCAACACCAATACCGACCTGGACTTCACCGCCATCTGCCTTGAGGCGTTTGTGTCCTTCTCCCGCTATACCCTCCGCGAGGGCTACTTTGAATCCACCATGCAGGGCATGGTCTCCCGTGATGAAGAGACTGCCCGCATGCTCAACCTCATCTTCGACACCCGTGCCTTTGACCTCGGTTATATCTTTGACTTCGGTTGCAGCGAGGCCGGTATGATGGACGGCACCGGTTACCTTCTCAAGAAGATCGCCGCCGATCTTTCCACGCAGTTTGGTTCTTCGTGGGACTCCATTCGCGACAAAGCACAGGCCCAGATCGACGACATGCTCGATACGCTGGAGAACTCCCGCATCTAACAGAGCTTGAGGTTACGGTTTTATCTTAAAAACTGTTGCGATCATCTACCTTTTGACCAAGGTCTGCACCTGCGGCTCCAAGGCGTGTAAAGCCGAGGAAGCAGAGGGCAAGGCCGTCAAGACCGACATTGACTGACAACTGCATAAAACGCTGAGAACGAGGGGCAAACACCTCAAGTCTGTGACTCCAGAGAGGCCGGAGGATGGAAACGGCTGTCACGGCGGTGGGCGCATTTCACTCGGGAGCGGCGCGGGGGATAATCCCGCGACGGCACCGTCCGTAAACCGGTTTTTAAGTGATAAATAAGGGTGGTACCGCGACCTTGTTCGCCCCTGTGAAAACAGGGGCGAATTTTATTTTTTGCGAAAAATTTGATTCATATAAAAGGAGACAATATGAAAGACAGACTGATGAACTTACAGGCAGAGTGCCTGCAGAAACTCGATTCTGCAAACACTCTTGCCGCCTTGGAGGAGATCCGCGTCACCTACCTCGGCAAAAAAGGCCCGCTGACCGAGATCTTGCGCGGTATGGGCGCCCTCCCCGCAGAGGAAAGACCGATCGTGGGTGAGATTGCAAACCAAGTGCGCACCACACTTGCCGACGCCTTGGCGGCAAAGAAGGAAGCCCTCGGCGCCGCGGCAGATGCCGCTCGTCTGGAAGCGGAAAAACTGGACGTTACCGCCCCCGCAGTGCTCAAGAACCTCGGCGGCAGACATCCGATCGCCCTCGTGCAGGAAGAGATCGAGAACATTTTTATTTCCATGGGCTTCTCCGTGGAGGACGGCCCCGAGGTGGAGACCGATTACTACAACTTCGAGGCACTTAATACCCCCGCGGATCACCCCGCGCGTGACGTGCAGGATACCTTCTACGTCACCGAGAAGGTGTTGCTTCGCACCCAGACTTCTCCCGTGCAGGCCCGCACCATGGAGAAGACGAATCCTCCCATCCGCATGATCTGCCCGGGCCGCGTGTACCGTTCCGACGCGGTGGACGCCACCCACTCTCCGATGTTCCACCAGATCGAAGGTCTCGTGGTCGATCGCGGCATTACCATGGGCGATCTTAAGGGTACGCTGGACCTGTTCGCACAGAAGATGTTCGGCGAACAGACCAAGACCCGTTTCCGCCCGCATCATTTCCCGTTCACAGAACCGTCTGCAGAGGTCGACGTCTCCTGCTTCGTCTGCGGCGGAGAAGGCTGTTCGCTGTGCAAAGGTGAGGGTTGGATCGAGATCCTCGGTGCCGGCATGGTGCACCCCAACGTTCTGCGCGCCTCCGGGATCGACCCTGAGGAGTATTCCGGCTTTGCCTTCGGCATGGGCGTGGAGCGCATCGTTATGACCCGTTACGGCATCAACGACATGCGCTATCTGTATGAAAACGACGTTCGCTTCTTGCGACAGTTCTCTTGATGGGAGGTAAGACAGTATGAAACTTGCACTCAGTTTTCTTTCCGATTATGTAAAGAGTGAGTTTTACAAAACTCCCCAAGCGTATTGCGACCGTATGACCGCCACCGGCAGTAAGGTGGAAGGGTATGAGTTCGCGGGCGCAAACGTGGACGGCGTCGTCATCGGCAAGATCGTGGAGATCTCCCGCCACCCCGATGCAGACCGTCTGCAGGTCTGCAAGGTGGACGTGGCAGGGGAGAAGCTTTTGCAGGTCGTCACCGCCGCGACCAACGTGTTCGTCGGCGCAGTTGTGCCTGTGGCACTCGACGGCGCAAGTCTTCCCGGCGACGTTAAGATCAAGACCGGTAAACTGCGCGGCGAGGTTTCCGAGGGCATGTTCTGCTCGATCGCAGAGCTGGAACTGACCACCTTCGATATGCCCGACGCCATCGAAGACGGCATTCTCATTCTGCCCGAGGACGCACCGCTCGGCACGGATATCCGTGAGTACCTTATGCTCTCCGACACGATCGTGGAGTTTGAGATCACCCCCAACCGCCCCGACTGTCTGTCCGTCATCGGTCTCGCACGCGAGACGGCGGCCTCCTTCGGCGTGGAAGCCAACATTCCCACCCCCGTCGTAAAAGGCGGCGCAGGCAAGACGGAAGAACTTGTTTCCGTCACCGTGGAAGACGCCGACCTTTGCGAGCGTTACTGTGCCCGCGCGGTCAAAAACGTTAAGATCGCACCTTCTCCGCTGTGGCTGAGAAGCCGTCTGCGTCTTATGGGCGTGCGTCCGATCAACAACATCGTGGACATCACCAACCTCGTCATGCTTGAGTACGGCCAGCCGATGCACGCCTTCGATCACCGTACCCTGACCGACGGCAAGATCATCGTTCGCCGTGCCAAGGCAGGGGAGAAGATGACTACCCTCGACGGCGTGGAACACGAGTTGACCGAACAAATGCTCATGATCTGTGACGCGGCGCGTCCCGTCGGCGTTGCCGGCGTTATGGGCGGCGAGAACAGCGAGATCCGTGAAGACACCACCACCGTGGTCTTTGAGTCCGCCATCTTCAACGGCGCGTCCATTCGCAAGACCAGCCGTGCCCTCGGCTTGCGTACCGAGGCATCGGGCCGCTTTGAAAAGGGCCTCGATCCCGAGACTGCGCCGCTTGCCCTTGCCCGCGCTTGCGAACTTGTGGAACTGCTCGGCTGCGGTGAAGTGACCGACGACGTCATCGACGTGTATCCCACGCCCCGCACGCAGACTCTGCTTCCCGTGGAAGTGGAACGCACCTGCGAGTTCTTGGGCATTTCCATCACCCGCGAGCGGTATGAAGAGATCCTGAAGTCCCTCGATTTTGTCATCGAGGACGATTACATTACCGTGCCCTTCTACCGTCAGGACGTGGTCGACTTTGCCGACATCGCAGAGGAGATCGCCCGCATCTACGGTTACGATAAGATTCAGGCAAGCGCCTTCAAGACGCCCGCCACCGTCGGCGGCCGCGGGGAGTTCGGCGAATTCGTCCGTTCTCTCGCCTCCATCTGCACCTCCCTCGGCGCGTATGAGATCCAGACCTATTCGTTCATCGGTGAGAAGTATTACGACGCCATCGGCTACGCCGCCGACGACGTGAGAAGAAAGAGCGTCGTTATCACCAATCCGCTCGGTGAGGATACCTCGCTCATGCGTACCACCTCCGTGCCCAGCATGCTTGACGTGCTCGGTCACAACTTCAATTATCAGAATCCCTGCGTGCGCCTCTTTGAATTGGCACGTCTCTACCGTCCCGTTGCGGGCGAAGAACTGCCGGAGGAGACCCGCGCTCTCACGCTCGGTGCCTACGGCGACGTGGATTTCTACGCTTTCAAGGGCATGGTGGAGACCGTCTTGACCAAGGTGCTCGGCGAAGGGAATTTGCGTAATCGCACTTACGAGATCTTGCCCGCCACCGAGTGCTTCCTGCACCCCGGCCGCGCGGCAAAAGTCGTTTGTGACGGGGAAGAGATCGGCGTCTTCGGCGAGGTCGCTCCCAAGATCGCACAGAACTTCGGCCTGTCCACTCGCACCTACGTGGCAAGTCTTTGCGTGGAAAAACTCTTCGTCAGAAGAATCGGCGTGCGCAAGTTTTCTGCCCTTCCCAAGTTCCCGGCCATGACCCGCGATCTTTCTTTGGTCTGCGACAAGGCACTCACCGTCGGCGAGATCGAGAAGATCATCATTCAGGCAGGCGGCAAGAAGCTGGAGAACGTACGTCTCTTCGATACCTACGAGGGCGAGCAGGTCCCCGCGGGCAAGAAGAGCCTCTCGTTTGCGCTGACTCTGCGCGGCGCGGAAAAGACCATGACGGATGAAGAGGCGGACAAGATCGTCAAGAAGACTTTGTCCAACCTCGAGTTCCACCTCGGCATCACCCTGCGCGCATAATACGAAAAAAGTCAAGGCGGCAAAGAATACTTTGCCGCCTTGACTTTTTTTCATCTTGTCGTTATAATATTTCCGTAGAAAAATCATCGTTTGAGAGGAATTTATGGCAGAGAGTAGAGTCAGAGAAAGAGAGACTGCATTTCAGCTTCTCTTTTCCGCCGAGTTTCAGAAGGACACCCCCGCAGAAGAGGTTTTGGCGGACTATTTGGAAGCAGAAGAATTGGACGTAGTTTCCGAGTACGTAAAGTCCACCTTCCTCGGCGCCCGCGCCTACCGTGAGGAGGCACTCGCACTTGCCCTGTCCGCGTCTCGCGGCTGGTCGTTGGAGCGTATGTCGCCCGCCATGCGTGCACTTTTGACACTCTCTCTTTATGAGATCTTAAAGACCGATATCCCCACCGGCATTGCCGCAAACGAGGCGGTGGAACTCGCCAAACGTTATGAGGACGAGAAAGGCGCCAAGTTCTTAAACGGCATCCTCGGCACCATCTCCCGCGCCCACGCGGCGGAAAAGGAACAGACGAATTAACATGGAGTTTTGCCTCGGAATCGATACCAGCAATTACACGACCTCTCTTGCCGCGGTATCCCTTTGCGGCGGTGAGGTGCTTTCAGTGCGCAGGCTTTTGGAGACACCCGCGGGACACGTTGGGCTTCGCCAGAGCGATGCGCATTTTTTGCATACAAAAAATCTGCCCGACCTCTTTGACGAACTCTCTTCGCGCCTACCTGCAGGCGCGAAATTCGTGCGTGTCGGCGTTTCCACACGCCCGCGCGGCGTCGAGGGTTCGTATATGCCTTGTTTTCTTGCGGGCGTGGCAAGTGCGAAGGCCGCGGCAACTGCCGCGGGAGCAAGCCTTTTTGAGACGAGTCATCAGGAAGGGCACGTTGCCGCGGCGCTTTATGGTTGCCCCGATTTTCCGACGGTAAGCGAATTTTATTCCATGCATCTCTCCGGCGGCACCATGGAACTTTTGAAGGTCACTGACAGCGAGCGCGGCTACGAGACAAAACTTGTCGCCGCCACGCTTGACGTCACCGCGGGCCAACTCATTGACCGCGTCGGCGTGCACATGGGCCTCGCTTTTCCCTGTGGAAAAGAGCTGAGCCGCCTTGCCCTTTGCGCAACGAAGAAGTTTGACCGTGTCAAGCTTTCCGTCAAATCCGACGGCATCAACCTATCCGGCTTGGAGAACCGTGCAAAAATGCTTTTCGACAAAGGGGAGAAGCGTGAGGACGTGGCCGCGTTTCTGCTGCGTGAGATCGCGCGCGCCATCGTCGCTTTGTACGAGTTCGGGGATACGTCACTGCCGCTTCTGCTTTGCGGCGGTGTGAGCGCAAGTGCGTATCTCAGGGAGAAGATCACACATCAGAACGTCTACTTTACCGACCCTGCACTTTGCACGGATAACGCCGTCGGCGTCGCCCTGCTTGCGCGGGAGAAAGGGGGAGAGAAGTGAGAGAGCCCATCACCGTCACCGCCGTCAACGAGTACATCAAGACGCGCCTGGATCAGGACGTGCATCTGCAGAACGTTGCCGTGCGCGGAGAGATCTCCAATTTTACCAATCATTATAAGAGCGGTCACTTCTATTTCACCTTGAAGGATGAGGGCGGCGTGCTGCGCGCCGTCATGTTTAAGTACAGCGCACAGAAGATCGCCTTCACCCCGGAAAACGGCATGAAGGTCGTTGCCACGGGGCGCATCTCATCATTCGTGCGCGACGGTCAGTATCAACTTTACTGCGAGAGCATGGAGCCGGACGGCATCGGCGCCTTGTACCTTGCATTTGAACAACTCAAAGCGCGCCTTGCCGCAGAAGGTCTCTTTGACGAAAGCTTGAAGAAGCCTCTACCCAAGTGTCCCTTGAAGGTGGGTGTCATCACCTCACCCACGGGCGCGGCGGTGCGCGACATCATTCACGTGGCAGGCCGCCGTTTTCCGCTTGCCAAACTCGTGTTGAATCCCGTTTTGGTGCAGGGAGAGGGCGCCGCACCGCAGCTTGTCGCAGCCGTGCGCTACTTCAACGAGGTGTACCCCGTCGACGTCATTCTCATCGGCCGCGGCGGCGGTTCTCTGGAGGAACTTTGGGCATTTAACGATGAGGCGCTTGCCCGCGAGATTTCAAGGAGCCGCATTCCCGTTGTCAGCGCCGTCGGACACGAGACGGACTTTACCATTTGCGACTTTGTCTCCGACTTGCGCGCGCCGACGCCTTCCGCGGCGGCGGAAGTGGCGCTTCCCGACAAGGACGACATGCGCCGCAAGTTTTCAAACGTGCAGGACGTGCTCTCGCGCATTCTGCTCTCGCGCATCGAGCGTGAGCGTGCACGCGTGAATGTTTATGCACAAAAAGCGGTACTTTCCTCGCCCATCGGCTTTTTGTCCGAACGCAGAATTCCCGTGGATCGCGCACAGGATGCACTGTGCCGCGCCATGGATCAGAAGGTCGAGCGCGCCGGGAGCGCCGTGTCCACCCTCGCCGCAAAACTGGATGCCTTGAGCCCGCTTGCCGCATTCTCGCGCGGCTACGGCGCGGTTCTGACCCCCTCGGGACGCGCCGTCACCCATATTGAAGACGTGCAAATCGGGGATGAGATCACTTTGCGTACCTGTGGCGGAAGAGCCACTGCAACCGTTGACCGTATTGAAAAGGAGAGCGTGAAATGAACGAAAATAAGTTGAATTTCGAAGAAAGCTTGAAGCGGCTGGAGGCTATCACCCGTGCTTTGGAGGCGAGCGAAACGCCGCTTGAAGAGGCGCTGAAACTTTTTGAAGAGGGCACCGCTCTCGTGCGCGCACTCACCGGTGCGCTCGACGAGGCTACCCAGCGCGTCACCATGCTGCAAAACCCGGCGGCAGGTTCTGTCGAGGAAGCGGATTTTACCCCCGCACAGTGAAAGAGAGTCCCTCTTGCAAAAAATTAATAATTATGCTATAATCCACTTTGATGGTGCAGTATCCTAGTAAGGACAGTCCTTTTTGAAAACGGGCCTAAAAATCCGTCAAAGGGCACATCGATGAAGCATTTTGTGCCTGCTTCGTACGCCCAGTATGGGGTGGGTGCTGAATGAGTGGACTTGTGGGCAATCGCAATGGCATGCGGCAACTGTCCCACTCGTTCTTGGAGGCCTTATGCCGTGGGGGCTCTTTTGTTCCTACGGGTAAGGGGTAAACCTGTCACGCGGTACGATTTTGATGCTGTGGGCAGTGTAGCCTGCCTTGAGTGGGTGTGGCGAATCACGGAACACACCGGGGCTTCCGGCCGGAAGACCCTTAGGTGATTGCCGGGTGAAACCATGGCTGCAAAAGAGGCTGAGAAAGGCTCTGTTCTTTGGAGGAAATCTCCTAGGCTGTTTTGTTTACAAAGGCATAAAAGGGATTGCAGTGCGACCTCATCGGCAATCGAGTCCCGATACACGGCGACGGTATCGGCTTCGCTTTAAAGGGGAACCGCTTTTTCGGCAACGGGAAGTAGCGAATGGGGAAACGCCAACTCGACCTTAAGCCGCAACATTTACTTTTTATGCTGCCATCAACCAAGTCATCAATATGCCTTTTCGTGTCGTTGCGGGAAGGCATATATTATACAAACGGACTTTTTCGGAGGAATTTTGGACACATCTCCCATCCCCCCCGCGCGACGTGAGCGCGAGGAAAAAAACAAAAAGAATAAGCGCCGCCGCAGCCACGTCAACTGGAAGTGGGTCTTCACCGTCTTTGGGCTGAGTCTTCTCATTTCCATGGTGCTCGCCGTGCTCTCCAGCACGCTGGAGACGATGAATATCTTCGTCGGTTTCATCGTTTTGCTTCTGGTCATCGCCCTCGGTGTTGTGTTTGACTACATCGGTCTTGCGGTGGCAAGTGCAGACGCGGGCAATTTCCATTCCATGGCCGCCCACGGCAGTCCTTACGGCGCCAAAGGCGTGTGGCTCATCAATAACGCGGAGAAGGTCTCCTCGTTTTGCAACGACGTCATCGGCGACATTTCCGGTATTCTTTCGGGTGCCATCGGCGCCACACTTTCCATTTCGCTCTTTGCGGCGGATACTCCGTGGGGCTTTTGGGGCGATCTGCTTCTCTCCGGCGCCATTTCCGCCATTACCGTCGGCGGCAAGGCCATTTTCAAGGGACTTGCACTTGCCAACAGTCAGAAGGTCGTGTATTTCCTCTGTGGCGTCCTCTGTCTGTTCTCCCGCAAGAAACAGCCGCAAAAAGCCAAGAAAAAACAAAAATAAAGGCATTTTGTCAGCATGAAAACATATTCACAGGAAGAGCTCAAGGCGCTCACCACGCCGGAGGCAAAGACGCTTTGCGAAGACATACGTCGGTACTTGGTAGACCAAGTGATGAGTACCGGCGGTCATCTTGCGTCCAACCTCGGCATCGTGGAGGTGAGCCTTGGGCTTTTGCGCGTTTTCAACCTGCCTGACGATCACGTTCTTTACGATACCGGGCACCAGAGCTACGTTCACAAGATCTTGACCGGCCGCGCGCAGGCGTTTTCCGCTCTTCGCACGTACGGCGGCATTTCGGGTTTTCCCAAGCGCAGTGAGAGCGAGTTCGACTCGTTCGGTGCAGGGCATTCGGGCACGGCGGTTTCGGCCGCCTTGGGTTTTTCGCGCGCGCGCGCGTTGCAAAACCCCAAGGATCACAGCCAGCACACCGTTGCTGTCTTGGGTGACGGCGCCCTGACTTGCGGCATGGTGTACGAGGCACTCAACAACATCCGTCCCTCGGACAATCTGATCATCATCTTAAACGACAACGATATGTCCATCTCCAAGAGCGTGGGCAGGCTTTCGCGTTACCTCTCCAAGGTGCGTAAGAGCAAGCGTTATCTCTCCATGAAGGTCAAGAGCCATCACGTGTTGGATCGCATTCCGCTCGTCGGCGCAGGCATTGAGCGCGGTCTTTCCCGTATGAAGCGCTCGCTCAAGTCCATCGTTTACCGCTCCAATCTGTTTGAACAACTCGGCATTTATTACCTGGGTCCCGCAAACGGCAATAATTTGGAAGAGGTCGAGCGTCTGCTGATCGAGGCGCGCCGTCATCGCGGGCCTGTTTTGGTGCATTTCATCACCAAGAAAGGCTGCGGTTACGCTCCTGCAGAAGAGGATCCCGGCCGTTATCATTCCGTCTCCGCTTCCGCAGGGGAGTGCGTGACGTTTTCCGAGAAATTCGGCGAGACGCTGTGCGAACTTGCGTCCGCGGACGACAAGGTTGTCGCCATCACCGCCGCCATGGAATCCGGCACGGGGCTTTCTGCTTTCCACAGCCGTTTTCCCAAGCGGTTTTACGACGTCGGCATTTCCGAAGAGCACGGCATGACCTTTGCCGCAGGTCTCTCCGCAGGCGGAGTCAAGCCGGTGTTTGCCGTGTACAGCACGTTCTTCCAGCGCGCGTACGACCAACTATTCCACGACCTTTCCCTGCAGAATCTCGGCGCCGTTGTGGCGCTGGATCGCGCGGGCTTTGCGGATACGGACGGACCGACGCACCACGGTCTTTTTGACGTCTCTCTCACCTTGGGGTTGCCCGGTGTGGAGGTGTATTCTCCCGCAACGCACAGGGAACTTTGCCGCACGCTCAGGGCCGCGGTGAAGGATTTTGATACCGCGACCACCGTTTTGCGCTATCCCAAGGGAAGTGAAAAGGCAGAGATCGTCCGTAGATTTCCCTGCAACGGGAACGTTGAGCGTTGGGACAGCGGTCAGAACGCACGCGTTCTGATCTTGACGTACGGCAGAATTACCGAACAAGCACTTCTTGCAGCGGACCGCCTCAAGGCCGTCGGCGTGGAATGCACGGTTGTCAAAATTTTAAAACTCAAGCCCTTTGACAGAGAGGCACTTGCTCACGTTCTTCGCGACGACGTTTTTGATCTTTGCTACTGTTTGGAAGAGGGGATCTTGTCCGGCGGCTTCTTTGAGGGGCTCGTGCTTCGCCTCTCTGCGGAAGAGCGGCTGATCGCCAATCGTTTTTCCATCCGCGCCGTGGAGGACAGTTTCGTTCCGCACGGCAAGTACGCGGAATTGATCTCCCACACGAAATTGGACGCCACGAGCGTCTCGCGTGAGATCGCAAGTCTTCTCTGATGCGCCTGGACGTGTATTTGGTCGAGTGCGGCAAGGTCAAGAGCCGCACCCTCGCCGCTCGCCTCATCGAGGAGGGCGCGGTCAGCGTTTGCGGCAAGGTCGCCAAAAAGCCTTCCGAAAAGGTCAACGAGGGCGACGAAGTGACGGTTATGAACAACGAACTTTGTCGTTACGTTTCCCGCGGCGGTCTGAAGCTTGAGGCGGCACTCACTGCTTTTTCACTTGACGTTACGGGCCTTCGCGCCTTTGACTTCGGTTCCTCTACCGGCGGTTTTACCGACTGCCTTTTAAAGCACGGCGCCGCACACGTGTACAGCGTGGACGTCGGCCGTAGCCAACTTGTGGAGAGCGTGAAGTGCGACGCGCGCGTAAGCGTTTTGGAAGAGACGGACGCCCGCACCGTCACCGAGGAGCATCTGGGTGAAAAGTGTGACCTCGGCGTTATGGACGTCTCCTTTATCTCCCAGTCACTTTTGTATCCCTCCTGCGCACACAATTTGAAGACGGGCGGTTTTCTCGTCACTCTTTACAAGCCGCAGTTTGAAGTGGGCAGGCAATACGTCGGCAAGGGCGGCATCGTCAAGGACCTGCGCGCCGTGGAGCGCGCAAGAGAGACTTTGGTGGAAAAAGCCGCACTCTGCGGGCTGAAATTTGTAAAACATATCCCTTCGCCGATTCTCGGCGGAGACGGTAATTATGAGGAACTTCTGTATTTTGTGAGGTGTGAGCATGTTTGAGACCATTGCCCTCTACCCCAATCCGACCCGACGGGTCACGTTTGAGGTGCTGGCAAACGCGGCGCAGATTTTGAAAAAGAGCGGCGCGCGTCTTTTGGCGGACGAACGCTATCAACTGCTCTTGCAGGACGTGGAAGGCATCACGTTTGTGAGCGAGAGGGAGTTCTTTTCCGCGGATCTTGTCATCGCCTTCGGCGGAGACGGCACCTTGCTTTCCGCCTCGCACGAGGCAAGCGAGAAGGGTACGCCTATTCTCGGAGTCAACTGCGGTCACGTCGGCTTTCTGACTTCCGTTTCCTCAGCGGACTTGGACCGTCTTTCCGACTTGCAGAGCGGGGCTTTCTGCATCCAGGAGCGTATGATGCTTTCCGTTTTGCATCGGGGCAAAGAGTATTACGCTTTGAACGAGGCCTGCGTTGTCAGTAAGAACAATTGTACGCTTTCCGCTTACGACGTCTCGGTGGACGACATTTATATCGGTCACTACCACGCGGACGGACTCATCGTGGCAACCTCCACGGGTTCCACCGCGTACTCACTTTCCGCAGGCGGCGCCGCAGTCGACCCGCGTTTGGACTGTCTGTGCATCACCCCCATCTGCCCGCATTCGCTTTTGCGCGCCCGCCCCATCATCGTGCCGCCGACCTCCTGTGTGAAGATCTCTCACCGCGCGGACGAGACGGACGAGGTCGTGCTTTGCGTGGACGGCAGACAGGAGATCGAACTCGCTACCGATGCGATCGAGATTTCAAAGAGTGAGAAGGTCACTCGCGTTTTAGTACCCAAGGAACATCATTTTTGCAACGTGCTTTACAGCAAGTTTTTTGAGAGGAATTGAAGATGGCATCCATTCGTACCCGTCGCCAAGAGAAGATCTTGGAAATCATCCGCGCCCGCAACGTCCAGACGCAGGACGAACTTTGCGCTCTGCTCGTGGAAGCAGGCTTTTCCGTCACGCAGGCCACTGTCTCGCGCGATATTAAGGAGATGGGGCTCTTGAAGGTCGCCGTTCCCGGCGGCTATAAGTACGCCCAGGCCGCCGCGGCCGATCTCTCTCCGGAATTGGAGCGTTACCGCAAGGTGCTTTTGGAAGTTACCGTGCGCGTTGCCGCCGCAGGCAACCTCGTGATTTTCAACACGCTTTCCGGTGCCGCGCAGGCGGCAGCAGCAGCCGTGGACGCCATGAAATGGACGGAGATCATCGGTTGCATCGCAGGGGATGATACCGTCTTTCTCGCCGTTTCCACTCCGCAGGTCGCTTCGGAGATCTGCGCCCGCTTCCGTCTGCTTCTCAAGCACTGATCTTCGCTTACTTTTATGTTAAGACGTCTTTCTGTTCGTGATTTTGCGCTGTTTTCCTCGGCAGAGTTTTTGCCGGAGGAAGGCTTTGTCGCGCTCACGGGACAGACGGGCGCAGGCAAGAGCCTTGTGGTGGACGCACTCGCGTTCGTCACGGGAAGTCGCAAAGGTCGCGAGTACGTCCGACAGGGAAGCGACAAGTGCAGTGTCACCGCACTTTTTACTCCCGTCAGCGCCGCACAGCAAAAGGCGCTTTCGGACCTCGGTGTTGAGACGGAGGAGGACGGCATTGAGTTTTTCCGTTCGCTTTCTCTCGATTCGCGCGGTGTCTGTCGTATCAACGGACGGCAGACCACCCTTACGCTTCTGCGTGAGGCGGCGGGGCTGTTTTGCGACATTCACGAGCAGGAGGATGCACACGCGCTCCTCGATTCTTCCCGTCATCTGTTTTATTTAGATGCTTTTGCCGAAGACACGTTTTTGCACAAGCGTGCAGAGTACAAGCGACTTTACGAAGCTTATACGGAAATCAAACGACGTTTCGGTACTTTGTATTCCGCCGATCGCAGTGAGGAGAAGAGCCGCCGCGAATTTTTGGAGTATCAGATCCGCGAGTTGGAAGGTGCCCGCATCCGCGTTGGGGAAGAGGCGGAACTTGTTGAGAAAAAAGAGCGTTTGAAAAACGCCAAACTGTTATCCGATACAACCGCTCTGGTGGAGGCTTCGCTTTCGGGCGAGGGCGGTGCGTATGACCGTGTCATGGCGGCGGCAGACGCACTCAAAAAAGCGTCTGAGGTCGTTTTGGATTACGCACCCCTTGCGGAAAAACTCGAAGAGATCGGGGAATGCATTTCCGACGTTTCCCGCAGTGTTTTACGCGAGGAGGGCGAGGGTGACCCCACCGCAGCCCTTGACGCCATCGATACCCGCCTTTCGCTTTTGCGTCGGCTGTATTCGCTCTATGCGCCAAGCGAAGAGGAACTTCTGCAATTACTCGACGCGAAAAAGGCGGAACTGTTTGCTATCGACCATGCCAAGGAAGAAGCGCGCAGGCTTCACGCCGAAGCGCTTGAGGCGCGGGACGCCGCGCGCGTGTGTGCACTCGCGTTGCGTGCCGAACGAGTGCGGGCGGCCGCGATTTTAGAGACGGAGATCTTGGAGTCCCTGAAGGACTTGGACATGCCCGCCGTGCGTTTTGAAGTTCGAATGACCGAGCGGGAGAAGATCTCTCCCGACGGATTGGACGATGTGGAGTTTTACATCGGTACCAACGTCGGTCAGCCGATGATGCCGCTTTCCAAGATCGCCTCCGGCGGTGAGCTTTCCCGCATACTGCTTGCGCTTCGTTGCGTGCTCTCGCGCATCGATGCGATCGACACCTTGGTGTTTGACGAGATCGATACCGGCGTTTCCGGCAAAAGTGCCGCCAAGATTGGCTCCGCCATGCGGCGCCTCGGCGCAGAGCGTCAGGTGCTCGCCGTGACTCATTCCGCGCAGGTCGCAAGCCGCGCGCACGCGCAGGTCAAGGTGGAAAAGGAGATCGCACTCGGCAACACCGAGGCAAAGATCTATCCGCTTTCTGCCGAGGAGCGCGAGCGGGAGATCGCCCGCATTTTGGGCGGCGAGACCAGTACCGAAACCTCCCTTGCAGGGGCAAGAGAACTCTTGTCCTGCCAAGGAAAATAAATTTTAATCAATCTTTTGGAGAATGTTATGCAACTGTACGAAGAACTGCAAAGACGCGGGCTGATCGCCCAAGTGACCAACGAGCCGGAGATCCGTGACATGATCAACGCGGGCAAGGCGACTTTTTACATCGGTTTTGACTGCACCGCAGACAGTTTGACCGCCGGCCACTTCATGGCGCTGACGCTGATGAAGCGCCTGCAAATGGCGGGCAACCGCCCCATCGCCCTGATCGGCGGCGGCACCACCATGATCGGTGACCCCACCGGCAGAACCGATATGCGCAAAATGCTCACCAAGGAAGACATCGACCACAACGCCGCGTGTTTCAAGCGTCAGATGGAGCGTTTCATCGACTTTTCCGAGGGCAAGGCTATGCTCATCAACAACGCCGATTGGCTTTTGAACTTAAATTACGTGGATCTGTTGCGCGAGGTCGGCTCCTGCTTCTCCGTCAACAACATGCTTCGCGCGGAGTGCTACAAGCAGCGCATGGAAAAGGGTCTGTCCTTCCTGGAATTCAACTACATGATCATGCAGTCTTACGACTTCTACTACCTCTACAAGAACTACGGTTGCAACATGCAGTTCGGCGGTGACGACCAGTGGTCCAACATGCTCGGCGGCACGGAACTCGTGCGCCGCAAGCTCGGCAAGGATGCCCACGCCATGACCATCACTCTGCTGACCGACTCGCAGGGCAAGAAGATGGGTAAGACCGCAGGCAACGCCGTCTGGCTCGATCCCAACAAGACCTCTCCCTACGACTTCTATCAGTATTGGCGCAACGTGGGCGATGCCGACGTTTTGAAGTGCATTCGCATGCTCACCTTCCTGCCGATCGAAGAGATCGAGGCCATGGATTCTTGGGAAGGCAGCCAGCTCAACCGTGCCAAGGAGATCTTGGCATTCGAACTGACCAAGATGGTCCACGGCGAAGAGGAGGCCCAAAAGGCAGAGGCTGCGGCGAAGGCGCTCTTCTCTGCGGGTGCAGACAGCGCGGATATGCCCACCACCACTCTTTCCGAGGGCGATTTTGCCGACGGCGTGATCGGTGTCATCGATCTCTACGTCAAGAGCGGCCTGTGCCCCTCCCGCGGTGAGGCCCGTCGCCTCGTCGAACAGGGCGGCGCCACCGTCAACGACGAGAAGGTCGCCGACATCAAGAAGACTTACACCGTCGAAGAGGCAAAGGCTGGCATCACCTTGAAGAAGGGCAAAAAAGTCTATCATAAAGTGATTTTGTAAGAATGTGAAAAACACCCCGCACTCATCTGTTTGTGCGGGGCGTTTTTTGTCTTGGGAAAAAGAAAAAGAACCGCAGACTGCGGTTCTTTTTTTATGCCTTTTTATTTTGCCGCGTTCTTTGCGGCAGTCAGAGTGTTCTGCAGGAGCATGGTGATGGTCATGGGGCCGCAACCGCCGGGTACGGGGGTGATGAAGGAGGCTTTTTCCTTTACGGCGTCAAAGTCCACGTCACCGCAGAGGCGTCCGTTCTCGTCGCGGTTCATGCCCACGTCAATGACCACGGCGCCGTCCTTGACCATGTCTTGCGTGACGAATTTCGCACGGCCGATGGCAACGACCAGAATGTCAGCCTCCCGCGTGATGTCTGCAAGGTTTTGGGTTTTGGAGTGGCAGACGGTCACCGTCGCGTTTTTGTGCAGCAGCAACATTGCCTGCGGTTTTCCCACGATGTTGCTGCGGCCGATGACGACAGCGTTTTTGCCCTCTACGGGGATGTCGTACTCGTCAAGCAGTGCCATCACTCCCGCGGGCGTGCAGGGGAGGAAGTCGGGATTTCCCACCATGATGCGCCCCACGGACGCGTAGCCGAAGGCATCCACGTCTTTTTTGGGGTCAATGGCTTCGATCACCGTCACTTCGTCGATGTGGCGCGGAACGGGAAGCTGCACGAGAATGCCGTGGATCTTGTCGTCTGCGTTGAGTTTTGCAATGAGCTCCAGCAGTTCTTCCTGCGTGGTCGACTCCGGCAGGCGGTGTACTTCGGAGTAGAAGCCCACCTCAAGGCAGGCGAGTTCTTTGTTTTTTACGTAGGTTTGGCTGGCAGGGTCTTCACCCACCAGGATGACCGCGAGACCGGGCTTTTTACCGTAAGTCTCCTCGTAGGAGCGCACTTGTTCGGCAAAGCGCGCGCGCAGTTTTTTGCTGGTCAGTTTTCCGTCAAGCAGCGTCATGCTTCATTCTCACTTTCGTTTTCTTCTTCTTTCATTTCGGCAGGCTTTGCCTTTTTCGCACGCAAGAATCCCAGCACGAACAGACTGCCGAAGAGCAAAAAGCAAACGAGCCCCACAAGACCCGCAATGCGCATGCCCAGAACCACGGGGCTTGAGTCAATGCGGAAGAATTCCACGATCATGCGGCCCAATCCGTAGAAGGCGAGGTAGAACAGGAAGATCTCGCCGTCGTACTTCTTCGCGCGGTAGAGGAAGAAGTGGATGATCACGAGCAGAGTAAAGTTCCACAGCGATTCGTAGAAGAAGGTCGGGTGGTAGAATTCGGTGACGTTCTCGGTAATGCCGAGGCCCATGCGCCAGGGCAGATCGGTCAGGGAGCCGTAGGCTTCGCCGTTGACGAAGTTGCCCCAACGGCCGATCATTTGACCGATGATCAGGCAGGGGGAAAAGGCGTCAAGCACGGCAAAAAGGTTGAGTTTTTTGATCTTGGTGTAGAAGATGATGACGAGGATCCCCGCGATGATGGAGCCGTAAATGGCACCGCCGCCGTTCCAGATGGCGATCCATTCAAGGAAGGGGCGACCGATGTAGTGGTCCAGTTCCATCAGCACGTGGTAGAGACGTGCACCAATGATGCCGAAGGGGATGATGAGGAGCAAAAGGTTGAGGAAGTCGTCCATGCTCACACCCTCGCGCTTGGTCGTGCGGATTCCGTAAAGGAAGGCGAGGATGAGACCGAAGCAGATGATCACGCCGTACCACGCCACGTCGCGTCCGAAGAGATTGAAGGCAACCTTGTTGACCTCAAAGGGGGCAATGCCAAGACCGGGGAAGGAAATGTAGAAGGGATTCGGCATAGTTTATTCTCCTTTTGTCGGTAAGATATAACTTTCGCAAATGAGGCGTACGTCCCAGTGGGAGATGCGATCGTAGATCTCGTCTTTTGTCAGCGTCGGCACGACCTCTGCCAGACGGAAGGGGTCGAGGTCCAAAAAGTGGTTGGCAAGCCATTGCCAGCACACGTCCCAGGGGGAGTTGAAGGATTGCACCACCTCGCCGTACACGGCGCGTTTGGCAAGTTCAAAGTCCTCGTCGGAGAGTTCCGTTTCTTTGGCAAGTTTTATCGTCTCGCGAATGGCGGCAGCCACCTCTTGCGCCCGTTCGCTCTCGCCGCGCCACACGGTGTAAGCACAGCTGTCGAGGTATTGGTACGCGGTGGAAAACACCTCGGAGAGCACGCCTTTTTCGTAGAGATTGGCGAAGAATTTGCTCGCACGGGAGAAGTAGCAGAACAGCGCCACGTTTTGCGCGGCCACACGGCGCAGGAATGCGTCGCTGCCCCCGCCGAGTTCGGTCTCCTTCATGCCGACGGCAAAGTGCGGCATCATCACCGGCAGGTTCTTTTCAAACCTCGGCTTGCAGACGGTGTTCGGCTCTTCCGGCGTCGTGCGCTTCGCAAGGAAGGGAGGCGCCTTTTGGAGCACCTTGTCACAGACGGAAAGGATGCGATCTTCTTCAAACGGCCCGCAGAGCACGAGTACCATGTTGTGCAGGTTGTAGAAGGTGTTGTAGCAGTCGTAGAGCGTCTTGTCGGTAATTTCGGCAATGGACTCCACCGTGCCCGCAATGTCGATCTTGATCGGGTGGTTGTGGTAGAGGCATTCAAGAAGGCCGAATTCCAGTCGGGTGGACGGGTCGTCCTCGTACATGCGGATCTCCTGACCGATGATGCCCTGTTCTTTTGCTACCGTTTCGGGTGTGAAGTAGGGGTGCGTCACGTAGTTAAGCAGCGTTTCGAGATTTTCGTGAATGTTCTCCGTCGCGGAGAAGAGGTAGGCGGTCATCTCGTTGGAGGTGAAGGCGTTTGCTTCCGCGCCCAGCGCGGCAAAGCGTGCAAAGGTGTCTTCTCCGTCCTCGTTGTCAAAGAGCTTGTGCTCCAGAAAGTGGGCGATGCCGTCGGGTACGGTAATCTGTTTTCCGTCCACGGTAAAGGTGTTGTCCAGCGCGCCGTATTTGACGCCGAAGAGGGCGAAGGCCTCGCCCGCATCCCGCGGGACGAAGAGCACCTTCAGTCCGCTTTCGTGTTCTGCGACGAGGAGTTTTTCGCCCATTACGGGATAGAAAGTTTGGGTGAATTTGCTCATGCTTCCTCCTTTTGCAGGCAGTAGAAGGTGTCGGGTCTCAGCGTGCAAAACGCTTCTCCGGCCTCTTCCTTGGTGACGGCAAGCAGGGAGGAGATCTCTTTTTCGGGGTCTGCATCCACACCCGCAAGCACGCGCGGCAGTGCCCATGCGGCAATAGAACTGGGTGTTGCGGCAAGTGTGCGGAAGGAACCTGTAAGTTCGCTTTTCGCGTGGGAGAGTTCCTCGTCGCTGATGTCAAGCGTCTGCATTTTTTTCAGTTGGCGCAAGATCTCTTCCTGCGCCACGTCGCGTTTTTCGGCATCGATGCCCGCGTAGACTTGCAAGAAGCCTTTTTGTGCGGTGTAGATGCCCGCAATGCTGTAACAGAGGGAGAGTCTCTCACGCACGTTGACGAAGAGCTTGGAGGTCAAGCCCGAACCGTAAAGCATGCTTGCCACGGTAAAGGCGGGGTGATCTGCATGTCCGCGCACGATCGGCGTGCGAAAGCCCAGACACAGATGCGCCTGCTTGACGTCCGTCTTTTCCACAACGTTTTGAATATCAGCGGGCACCTCGCCCACCTTGGAGGCGGCGGGGATGATCGGCTCTTTTTGCAGGGAGTCAAAGCAGGAAAGCAGGGCATTTTTCAGTTGCTGTTTGTCCGCCTCACCGACAAAGATTGCCTCCACGGGGGCGTGCGAGAGCATCTTGTAAAACGCTTCAGTCGCGCGCTCGGGCGTGAGGGATTCAATGATCTCCGCCTTGCCGAGCGGACTTGCGGAAAAGGAGTCGCTTTTGTACATGAATTCAATGTGACGGCGGCGGGCGTAGCGGCCCTTGTTGTCAAAGACAGCACGCGCGTCGTCTGCCGCATTTTTCTTTTCCAACGCGACGAGCGCGGGGGAGAAGGTGCCGTTCTCCAAGCGCGGCGAGCGCAAGAACGAACGGATGAAGTTGAGCACACCGTGCAGAATGTCTGCGCCCTTGGGTGCGTAGCGGTCTTTTAAGAACTCTGCGTGCACAGTCAGGATCAGAGTGTCGCCGATGGCGGAGGTGGAGGCGGAAATGGACGCCGAGTACAACGAGGCGAGCGCGCGGCGAAGCGCGTGCATCTCGGGGTAATCCTCGCTGGAGTTGGTGATGAGGTGCGCCAAAAGCGCCGCCTCGCTTGCCGCGTCGGCAGAGAGCGGCATGCAGAAAAACAGCGTCAGATAATTCGTTTTGTGCAGGGTATTGTGCACCACAGAGAGCGCAAGGGACTCGTGGATGCGTTCTCGGATGAAAAATTCGTTCATGCAGATTCCTCTTTTTAGAAGTTTCTTTTCATTATTATACCGCAAACAGGCAAATAAAACAACATTTTTTCATATACTTTCCAAAACGGCACGTGTCATTGTCTGTCAGGTATCCTGCAAGCTAAAATGCACCCAAAGCAGTGCAAAAAGGAGGAATTTCAATGCTGCAGTTTCAAGTCAACAACCAAATTCTCTCGCTCTCCGAGGAGGGCGAGCAGTTCGTCGTATGCGGCGCACGTGACTTCGTGCGTTTTTGCGTCAATTTTTCGCCCGAGTGGGATGACTATTTTACCATGATGCGCTTCTGGCGCGAGGGCGGGGACGTGTACGAGATTGCCGATGTCAAGGCGGGCAAGGAGTATTACGTTCCGCACGCGGTCATGGCAGAGGCGGGTGCGTTTTACGTCAACTGCCTCGGCGTTAAAGGCGAGCATTCGCTTGCCACCGTCACGCGGCTTCGCGTTGACGTTCGCCACACAGATCTTGCCGAGGAGTGCGTCCCGTCGGAAACGGCTGACCCCACCGTCATTTCATCCTTGGTGAACGTGTTGCTGGAAAGCGCGAAGAAGCTGAGTCTGCAACCGCTCGTTTTTCGTACCACGGCGACGCATCTGCAGTGGAAGTATGAGAGTGAGTCGGACGATATGTACCGCAATTTCATTGCGTTGTCACTCATTCGCGGACAGCGGGGAGAAAAGGGAGAGCGCGGGGCGGACGGCGCGGGTCTCGCTACGCTGGAGAATGTAGATGCCGACACTGTTTTTACTCCGGGACTCTATTTTTGTACCGGTTCGGAAAAGACGGGCTTCCCGACGGAAGACCTCAATTTTTCCTCGCAGTTTTATCTCTTGGTGCAGCTCATGCCCACCGTTTATTATACGGATCTTTACACGCAGATTTTGTTTTCCATGGAGGAAGGGGCCGATCGCGTCAAGATCTATTCTCGTAAGTTTAGTACCGATATAGACACGAGCTGGAGCGAGTGGGAAAACGGCTTTGCCCTCGGAGAAGGTCAGGTGAGAGTAGAGCACTTGGATAAACTGGTCCTTCGCAAAAACTCCACGGAAAATTACATTAATCTGGATCATTACACGGAAAACGTGCGCTTGGATGCAAGCGGCCAAACCGTGAACACTCCGGGATATATGGTCACAAAGTACATCCAAATTCCGCGAGGGACGTTTTATTACAACCGTCTTACAAATGCGCCGTTTATTTGGAATGCCGCCCTTTATGACATCAACAAAGAATGCATCGCCTTTTACGGCAGCGAGGAGGAGAGCACGGAGACTTCGTTGATGATTTCCGCGCAAGAAGCGGGCTTTGTACGTCTGACGATTCCCATGATTGATGAAGATCTGTTTTACTACACTTTTGTTCAGGAACGCAACAATCTGGATATCATGACGTACAACACGGGATATACCCTTTTCGATGGAAAGTCGATCGGCATCGGCGCGGAGATGCGCGTGGATAACGGTCAGTTCAGCGTTGGACGCTATAATACCTTCGTGCCGATCTCGGACGCTCTCTTTTTGGTCGGCAACGGTGAGGATAAGCGTTCGCGCAGCAACGCTCTGCGCGTCTCTCCGACGGGGGACGTTTTTGCCGCCGGGGCATATCATTCTGAGGGCGCGGACTATGCGGAGTACTTCGAGTGGAAAGATCAAAACCCGCTTGCCGAAGATCGCACGGGGCGCCTCGTCGTCTTGCAGGGGGATAAAATCTGCCTTGCGGGAGAGGGGGACCGTCCCTTCGGCATCGTTTCCGCAGTGCCGACGGTGGTGGGTGACGCGGCAAGCGAGACCTGGCACGGCCGCTATCAGAAAGACGTGTTCGGACGTATTCTGAAGTGCAGGGACGAGGAGGGAAGAGAGATCGCGGCCGTCTCGCCCGATTACGACCCGCACCGCAAGTACACTCCGCGCAGTAAGCGTTCGGAGTGGGCAAGCGTGGGGCTCTTCGGCAAACTCGTCGTCTGCGACGACGGCAGTCTCGCGGCGGGAGATATGGTTACGAGCACCGCGGGCGGCGTAGCCACCAAGAGCGAGACGTACAGCACCATTTATTGTATGCGCCGCATGGACGCGTCTCATGTCCTCGTCTTTCTCAAGTAGGAGGCCGGGATGGATACGTTAAACGAACGCACCGCGGCGCTGGAGACTAACGCCAAGAATATCTTTCATCAGTTGGATGAGATCAAGTCTTCCATCGGGGAGCTGCACCGCCTCACCGCTCTGTGTGAGGGGATCATGGCGAAGGTTTCGGGATTGGAAACAAAACTGAGCGGTGCCGAACTTCGGCTTAAGAGTCTGGAGCAGGCACCCGTCGAGGATCTGCGTCATTACCGCCGCAGCATCGCCGTGTATCTGGTGAGTGCCTTGATCGGCGCGCTCGCGGGCGCTCTCGGCAATATTTTGTAGAAAGGAATAAGACAGATGAAAAATCCGTTTGAATCAGGTGACGTTCGCGTCACCAGCCCCTACGGCATGCGCGGAGACGCATTTCATAAGGGCATCGACTTGGTCGGTACGTCCTCCACGCGCCTCGTCGCCGTGGAGGACGCTACCGTCGCTGTATCCACCATCGTTACGGATCGGCAGAACAAGACCTGGGAGTGGGGCAATTACGTGCGCCTCGACCTCGCCGACGGCCGCCGCCTGTACTACTGCCATCTTGCGCAGCGTCTCGTGCGCGCAGGGGAGAAGGTAAAAAAGGGTCAGGTCATCGGCATCATGGGTGCCACGGGTAACGCTGTCGGCGCGCATTTGCACTGGGAGCTGCGCCCCAAGGGCTTCTCTCTGGAGAGCTTGGATATCACCGCCTACAGCGGCATTCCCAATGCACGCGGAGTGTACGACGGCGAGAATGACGAGCCTCTTTCGGAGGCGGAGGTCGTACAGTCCTTTGCCGTCGGCGAGAAGGTGCGTATCAAACAGCATGCACGTTATACCAACGGAGTTTCCGTTCCGAGCGAGTACGTCGGAGGTGAATATACGGTCATGCAGGTGCTCACGGGCCGCGTACTGATCAAGGAACTTTACTCCTGGGTGGAGAACCGCTACGTGGAAAAAGCGCAGAATACCCCCGCCGTTCAAGCCGAC
>JAFYLE010000041.1 GCA_017537265.1 Clostridia bacterium
GAGCAGCTCCGTCGGCTGCTGGAGCGAGTGTAGGGCAGATGATCATCTGGAATCCGTGGCATGGCTGCCATAAGGTTAGCGAGGGATGCCAGCATTGCTACAGGTACTTCCTCGACCGGATGCGCGGCATCGACACCTCGAAGGTGTCCCGCAACGCCAACTTCGACATGCCGTTGAAGCGTGGGCGTGACGGGCGCTTCAAGGTCGCGCCTGGCATGGAGCTGCTGGTCGGGCTTTCCACAGACTTCTTCGTCGAGGAGGCGGATGCCTGGCGCGACGAGGCATGGGCGGTGATCCGAAAGCGTCCCGATGTCGTGTTCCGAATCCTCACCAAGAGGGCGGGGCGTATCCGCGACCATCTTCCATCCGACTGGGGCGACGGATACGAGAACGTCATACTTCAGGTTACGACCGAGAACCAGACGCGGGCTGACGAGCGGCTGTCCGTTCTCCTCGACGTCCCCGCCAGGCACAAAGGCTTCATGGCGGCACCGCTCATCGGCCCGGTCGATGCCGAACGCTACCTCGCCACCGGACAGTTCGAGCAAGTCCTCTGCGGCGGGGAGAACTACGACGGGGCGCGGCCTTGCCATTACGAATGGGCGAAGGGACTGAGCGACCAGTGCCGCCGACACAACGTCACGTTCGACTTCATCGAGACCGGCACGGTGTTCGTCAAGGACGGAAAGGAGTACCGCATACCCGACAAGCGGGTGCAGAGCCGACAGGCGTACCTTTCGGGCTTGAGCTTCCAGGGCAGGATTCCGCAGTACAGGCTTCGCCCTGCGGAAGGGTCGCTCTTCGACGAGCCGATTGCTTTGCGAACGGGCGAGTTCCGCGAAACCTGCGCCACGTGTGGTTCGCGCCTCACCTGCAACGGGTGCAGCAACTGCGGAGCCTGCGAAAGTTGAATCAGAAAAAATAGAAATATTTTCTCCACCAACTTTTTCGGGGAGAAGTTTCATGGTTCAGCATTTATTACATATTCAGAACCTCGTCACACCCGAAATATGGTATAATATAAGGCGTTTTCGGAGGTTGATTTCTCCGCTCGGCGCAAGTGGGTCGGGCTTCGGAATCTTTCTACCTCCACCAAGGGTTGTTTCCGAAAGGGAGAAGTCCGCTTCTCCCTTTTCTCGTCTCTCAAACTGACACGCGGAAAACGCCCAATAAACAGGGGCTTTTCGATTTCCGCCCTCGCATAAAAACTTCTCCAGAGTGAGACGGGGTTGATGGATGTGACCCCGTCACACCCCCCTCGTCACACCCCGAAATTCTCCGTCGCAAGGTGCAAGGGAGAAGTTTTTATGACGGAAAAAAGGCCGAGTGTGCAAGTGACACACTCGGCCTTTTTGGCTTTTGCCGTTCCTGTCTCTATCGTCGCTTTGCGCGGCGTTTCTCCCAGCGCTCACGCGTGGCGATGGCGTGGTTTTCGCGCCCCTTCGCCCGCATCTCCTCCGCCCATGCAAGGTTCTCCGGCGAGGGGACCACGCCCTCCACAGCCTTGGCGACGGCCTCGATGAAGAACGTCGAAACACCCATC
>JAFYLE010000010.1 GCA_017537265.1 Clostridia bacterium
GTGGAGAGCATGGATTCCAGCATCTCCTTGGTGACGTTCTTTTCTTTTTCGTAGTCCACCACGATGGAGCCGCCGGTCAGGTCCAGTCGTTCACCCACGTAATAAGTCGTTTTGGCAGGCGGCACGATGGTCAGCTTGGTCACGGGCGGTTCCTTGACCGCCACGGCAAAGGTCGTGGATTTTCCGCCGTAGGACAGCGTTACGGTCGCGCTGCCGGGCGTGGTGAAGGCGTAAGTCAGCGTGTAGTCGGCTTCGGTGAGGGTGAGCGTGGTGCCGTCCAGCATCTTCGCGGTGACCACGGCACCGGTCATGTCCACCTCTTCCTCGGTGGTGTATTCCAACTTCGTGGGCATCGTCTCGATCTTGACGGATTCCACCGTCTCGTTTTTCACTTCCAGACGGCAGAAGGTGATTGCACTGCCGTAGAGGAAGAGCATCGGGGCGTCACCCGCTTCCTTGGTGCTGGCAAAGACCTTGAGTTCCGCGTTGTCGGGCTTGATCTCCACCTTGCCCGTCTGCTGGGAGTAGTATTCCAAGAGCGCGCCGTGAGGGGAGGGGGCGGCTTCTTTGTAGTAGGAGAGGGAGGAGGGCTTGGTGACGAGGTTTAGGGTGATGTCGGCGGTCGGCAGATTGAGCGAGCGGAAGAAATAGAGCCCGCCGCGATCGCCCGCAAGCAGAGCCTGCGTTTTGAGTTCGTTTTCGCTCACCATGCGCATGCGCACCACGCGTCCGTTTTCTTCACCGTAGCCGCAGTCCAGAACGACCACATTCTTCTCGCATTCGCCGAGCACGATGGAGATGTGGCCGGAGGGGCCGTATTGGATCACGTCGCCGAAGCGCAGGGCGCCGCGTGCGGCGGGAATGGTGCTGGCGGCGTTTTCGTCACCCGCGGCAAAGTGGCTGATGGTGGTCAGCGCCGTACTCTGCGTCAGGTCCGCGCCGCCGAGTTCGGTCAAAAACAGACGGTAGAAGAAGGTCTGCGCAAAGCCGAGGTTTCCCTCCGCACCGCCGTAGGGGCTCTTCTTGGTGTATTCCGTGTCGAGCGGGGCCTCCGTTTGCAGCGTGGTCGCAAGGGCACGGACCATGGCCGTCTGCGTCACGTAACTGTCGGCGAGGACGCCGAGGGTCAGCGGCAGGGCAAGGCAGAGTGCCAGAATGAGGGAAAGGGTGGCTTTGAAGAATCGTTTCATGTTGCCTCCGAGCAAAGTTTGCACGCTCGCGCGTGCGTAGAGATATATCTAATTTTCACGTGTATTTTATTTCAACATAAAATTATACATTACAATTTTACATTTGTCTACACTTCCGCGTCCAAAAAATCTTAAATTTCGCCACGGTTGACACGCGCGCATTTCTTTGTTAAACTGTATGAAACTCAACTTTTTCGGGAGTGTTTTGACTGTGGAAGAGAAGAATTTGCACAGAAGTCACCGCGCCAGAATGAAGGCGCGTTTTTCCGCGCGCGGTCTGGACGATTTTGCCGACCACGAAGTTCTGGAACTTCTGCTTTTTTACGCCGTTCCGCAGCGTGACACCAATCCGCTTGCTCACCGTCTCGTGGAGCGTTACGGCAGTTTTGCCGCCGTGTTTGACGCGCCCGTGGAGGATCTTTTGGAGGTGGAAGGCGTCGGGGAGCATACCGCCACGCTCATCAAACTCATTCCCGACCTCGCTCGCCGTTACTGCGAGAGCCGCTTTGCACCGGGCAAGGATCTGGATCCTTACGACGTCGTCGGCACGCACCTCGTGTCGCACTTCCTCGGTCGCCAGAACGAGTCCGTTTACGCCATGTTTTATTCGTCCACCCTGCAGTTTTTGTACGCGCAGGAGATCTCGCAGGGCGGATTGCATTCCGCAAGCTTTTCCATGCGCGACATTGCCTCTGCCGCCATTTTGAAGAAGGCGAGCTACGTCATTTTGGCGCACAATCACCCGGACGGCGTGGCGCTTGCCAGCGGTGCGGACCTCGACGTCACGCGCGAGGTGCGCTCGTTCCTTTTGCAGATGGAGGTGCAACTGCTTGACCACTTCGTCGTTTCGGAGGGCAAATACACCAGCTTGATGAAGGAGTTTTTCCACAAGGAACGCTCGCGCATCTTGGAGTTGAAAAACTTGTAAAAAACACTTGACAACAAGTCCCTCGGGTGCTATAATACCCCTGCTAAAAAGAAGCAGAACTTCCCGTTCTCACCTTCCGTGCCACGGAGCGCGGTGGTCGATAGTGTTGAAACAGCGGCATTTGTCGCCATTTTTCGGTGCGGGAAGACTCCCGCGCTTTTTTGTTGTCCAAACCATTATTTATAAGCGTCCCAAAGGAGGGAATCCCCATCGCTTCCAAAGATTTACTCTTAAATGAGAAGATCCGCGCCCCGAAGATGCGCGTCGTCGGTCCCGACGGTGAGCAGCTGGGCATCATGGACAAAAACGCAGCACTCGACCTCGCCTATGACCGCGGTCTCGACCTGGTGGAAATCGCCCCCGGCGCCACCCCGCCCGTCTGCCGCATCATGGACTACGGCAAGTTCCGCTACGAGAAGGAAAAGAAGCAGCGCGAAAGCCGTAAGAAGCAAGTCGTCGTCGAACTTAAGGAGATCAAGTTTTCCTGCAACATCGGCATTCACGACTTCAACACCAAAATCAACCACGGCAACCGTTTCCTGAAGGAAGGCAACAAGGTCAAGGTCACCATCAAGTTCTCCGGCCGTGAGATGACCCAGACCGATAACGGCTACGTCTTGATGGACAAGATCGCCGCCGCCCTTGAGGAAGTCGGCACGGTGGAGAAGAAGCCGAGTCTCGACGGCCGCTTCATGACCATGTTCTTGGGCCCCAAGAAGGAAACTCCGGTAAAAACCAAAGAAAAGGCCGAACCGAAAGAAGACTAACCCCAAACTCAGCGCCCCCCTCGGCGGTAGGAGGCACACAGCGCTGGAATAAAGCATGACCGCCGGAAAGAGGTAATTGAAATGGCAAAGATCAAGATCAAAACCCACAAAGCAACCGCGAAGCGTTTCTCGCTGACCAAGAGCGGCAAAGTCAAAATGAACCATCAGGGCAGACGTCATCAGGTTCACCTGAAGACCACCAAGCGCAAGCGCGCTCTGCGCAAAGCCGGCTACATCGCCGAGGCGAATGCACAGAACATCAAGAAGCTGCTCCCGTACGCCTAAGCTTTTAGGACTATTTTCAGAAAGGAACGCATTAACGCGATAAGGTAAAATATCATGGCAAGAATCAAAGGTGCGGTCACTACCCGCGCACGCAGAAAGAAAGTTCTGAAGGCAGCCAAGGGCTACTGGGGTGCCAAGAGCCGTCACTTTAAGATGGCAAAACAGCAGGTGATGAAGAGCGGTAACTACGCTTTCACCGGCCGCAAACTCAAGAAGCGCGACTTCCGTCGTCTCTGGATCACCCGTATCTCCGCCGCTTGCAAGGCCAACGGCATGAACTACTCCACCTTCATGAACGGTCTCAAGAAAGCCGGTGTGGATCTCAACCGCAAGATGCTCTCCGAGATCGCCGTCGCCGATAAGGAAGCCTTTGCCGCTCTCGTGGCAACCGCCAAGGCTGCTCTGTAAGACACGTCTTTTCAAGCCGACCGACTCCGGTCGGCTTGAGTTTTCTTAAGTTCATTTTCAGGAGGATCGTATGTCCGTTTCCGAACAGAAACAAACGGGCGCCGCGTCCGTTTTCTTTACGGCCTTTTCCACGGTTGCCGCAGGCTTTACGTTGACCATGCTTCTTTTCGGCTCTTTGGTCTGTTGGGCCGGACTCGGCACGGTCGTGCAGGGCAACATTCTGGGCTTCGCCTTCCAGCTTTCCACCGCGCTGTTTTTCTTCGTGGTGGGTCTTTCGCGCGCCTTGAAGCGTGTCCCTGTCTTTTCCACGACCGTTTACCGTCTTGTGCATTTTTTGGTCAGTGCCGCGTGGCTTTACGTCTGCTACTTTGTTATTTGGCAGCCGTTGTCCGTTGCTCTCGGGGAGCAAAAGGTGGACAATCTCGCCTCGGGCGCTATCAATTTCGCACACATCATTTTGGCGTTCGTCGTGTTCGTCGGCGCTTATTTTGCCGTCATCGGCATTCGTGCCGCCGTCTTTGCGCGCCGTGCCAAACGCGAGCGCGATCGCGCCGCTTACGACAGCATGCTGGAAAAACGCAAGAAGAATTAACCTGTTTTTTAAGAGAGATCCCCTGTCCTTTTCGGGCAGGGGATCTTTGTTTTTTCATATTTTTTCGGAAAAGTTCGGATTGCATATTGCAAAAATAAATTGCCCATATTAGAATGAAATTAAGGCCGAAAAATCTTTTGTAAAAGTACAAAACTATAACTTATAAGGAGGTTGTTTTTATGAAAAAAATTACGGCTCTCACCTTGACTTTTTGTATGCTTTTGACACTTTTTTCTTCAACGACACTTTTGTCGGTAAGCGCGGACGCAGGCTCGCTTGAGATCGTCTGTGCGACCGACAACGGCGCCACGACCTCCGCTTGTACGGCAAAGGAAGCGGTTGCGGGGCTCGGCTCCGGCACTTCCTGGTATTCCGCCAACCGTGCGGCTCTTCCGGACGGAATTTCCAAAGCCGTTTTTACCTTAAAGCAGTCCGCTTTTGTGGACGGTGTAAAAATTGCGTTCTACCGCGCGCATGAACGCGAGTATCGGTTTTCCGTGGAATATTCCATGGACAAACGGGAGTGGAAGAGCGCGTATGAAAAATCTTGGTCCATGCAGCAGGGCGAGGATAACAGCGCGGAATATTTTGCGTTTGACGAGATCGTTGAGGCGCTTTACCTGCAAGTGACCGTGTACGACGCCCGAAACGTTTTTACGGGAGCTGCCATTGAGTACAGTGCGTTTTACGGTTTTGAGGCGTGCGGCATTTCAAATTCGGAAGGAAAGATACCCTCGGCGGAGCTTGATGAGGCCGTGAATTGGATCAACATCCGAAAAGATCTTCATAAGGACCTTTATACCCCCGAGTCCTGGGCGGCGTTCGATCATGCGGTGAATGCCATTGACCTTTCTGCTTCGTTTGAAAAGCAAGAGGAGGTCGACCTTGCCGTTGAAGATGCGTGGATCGCCTACATGTCTCTCGACTATGCGGATCCGACGGGCATTCAAATTGCGCAGTCGCATTGGTCCGGCGAAAAGTATGCAACCGGATCTACCGCTTGGACGTACGGTTCCGTGCTCTTTACCGAGCCGGGATATACGTTGGATCGGTATAAGGTGCAAAATATGACCCTGGCCAACTGGATCCGCGTGTTCGCCGTTCCGACCGAAGAAGAGGGCGTGTATGAGATCTCCGACGTTATTTTTTGGGGCGCCAAGGTCACCGATTCGGAAGTCGTCCCCGAGAACGAATACGGCACGGGCTTTATTTTGGCGTTTTATACGTATAATGAAGAAAACGTCTTTACGGGCGATCGGTGGCAATACGCCTCCTTTGAGTTCGGCATGCGAAACTATGCCGCGTGGTGCGCCATGGAACTTGCAGTCGGGGATAAAGTTCGCCTCAACAACGTCGTGCTGACTGCCGAGCAGTTTGCAAAAGAAGGCGAGGAGATGCAGGCCGCCCGCCTCCAGACCGAGGGCGTCTGGAAGCACCGCTATTGGGACAAAGAAGGGCTTGGCACTTTGAACAGAACGCCTCTTTACCGCAAGTCCAAAGACGTGAATGACGCCGCTTCCGAGGACGGTCCGCAGTATCTTGCGGTGGATGAGTTTCACGATTTCGTCACCTACTCTACCATGACGAAGATCACTTCGCCTTTTTACGTTTCGGGGCATTACACTTATACCGTGTCGAAGGGGGAAGCCACCGTTACCAAGTGTGACAGGGAAGTTGCGGGCGACGTACAGATCCCTGCCGTTATTGACGGCTATCCCGTGACAGAGATCGCAGAAGAAGCCTTCAGCGAATGTGAAGAATTGACTTCTGTCAAGATTCCCGAGGGCGTAAGGGTCATCGGGCCGAACGCCTTTTATTCTTGTAGCGGCTTGCTTTCCGTTACCGTTCCGAACAGTGTTACGAGCATTGGGCACGGTGCTTTTTTCCACTGCAGATCCCTGAGTTCCGTCACCATCCCGAAGGGCGTGACGGTTCTTGAGGACAACGTGTTTGCTGCGTGCTCTTCTTTGACTTCCGTTGAGATTCCCGAGGGCGTGACTTCCATTGGGGAAAGGACTTTTGATAGCTGCACACAGCTGTCGTCCGTCACGATCCCGAAAAGCGTAGAGGAGATCGGGCTCTTCGCCTTTGGCGATTGCAGTGCTCTTGTCTCCGTCACTCTGTCCGACGGTGTCAAGACCGTTGGGGGAGGGGCTTTTTGCGGATGCAGGAGTTTGTCTGACATTACCTTCCCGAACAGCGTTACCTTCATCGGCGGCTGTGCGTTTGCGGGATGCACCGCCTTGACACGCGTTACAATCCCGGAGAACGTCTCAAAGATCGGTCAGGAAGCGTTTGACTTTTGCACTGCCTTGACCGCGGTGGAATTCAACGCCGTCAACTGCGTACAAATGGGCAATTACAACGGCCCCGTGTTCTCTCGCTGTACCGCCTTGACCACGGTCAACTTCGGCGAGAACGTGCAGACGATTCCTCCGTTTGCGTTTCGCAACTGCAGCTCTCTCTCCTCCGTCACGCTTCCAAACAGCGTGAAGAACTTGGGCGTTTACGCGTTTCAGGCATGTTCCGCTTTGGCCTTGGTCTCCTTTTCCGATTCTCTTGAGGTCATTGAAGATTATGCGTTTCAGGGCTGTGTTGCTTTGGATTTTGTTACGATCCCCGACACCGTATCAAAAATTGGGGAAAAGGCGTTTCAGTCCTGCTCAAAATTGACCTTTGCCTTGATTCCGAGCAGTGTGAAAAACATTGGCATTTCCGCTTTTGCACAGTGTGAGGGACTCACGATCTCGGGTTATGAGGGAAGCGCCGCGGCGGTATATGCGGCCGCGGGCGAGATCCCGTTTGTTTCGCTGTCCGACAAAGCCCCCGAAGAACTTCCCGGGGAAGACGATCTGCCGCCGCAAGAGGGAGAGACCGTCGTGCCGGAGGAAGAGCGGGAACAAGACGGCGAAGATCGGCAGATGAACACCACTTTGTTTTGGGTTCTTCTTGCAGTCGTGGTTTTGGCCACAGGAGGTGCCGTGACCCTCGTCCTTTTCAAAAAGCATTCGAAGCGCAAAGACGAGACGTCGGAGTCTGTTTGACACGTTTTTTTGCGCGTGTTATAATAGTGCAAATTCAAATTCTCTTTGGAGCATCTATGGCAAACGTTTATAAAAATCTCGCTTCCACCGTCGGCAACACTCCGCTTGTGGAGCTTTCCGGCTATGCCAAGCACGCGGGTCTTTGCGCGCGCCTTTTGGCAAAGCTTGAGGGCTTCAACCCCGCAGGTTCGTCCAAGGATCGCGTTGCACTCTCCATGATTTCCGCGGCAGAGGAGGCGGGCGTGCTTAAGCCCGGCTCCGTCATCATCGAGCCCACCAGCGGAAATACGGGCATCGCCCTTGCCGCCTTCGGCGTCTCCCGCGGCTACCGCGTCGTTATGGTCATGCCCTCCACCGCTTCCGTCGAGCGTCAAAAACTCATCGCCGCTTACGGTGCCGAGGTCGTGTTGACCGACGGCGCACTCGGTATGCAGGGCGCCATCGCTCGCGCACAAGAACTTGCAGAAACGACCGAGCACGGTTTTATCGCTTCTCAGTTCACAAACCCTGCCAATCCCGCCGCCCACTACGCTTCCACGGGTCCCGAGATCTGGCGTGACACGGACGGACTTGTGGACGTGTTTGTTTGCGGTATCGGCACGGGCGGTACGGTCTCCGGCACCGCCAAGTACTTAAAAGAGCAAGATCCCAATATTAAAGTTGTCGGCGTGGAGCCTTTTGACAGCGCCGTTCTCTCCGGCGGCAAGGCCGGCCCGCACGCCTTGCAGGGCATTGGCGCAGGCTTCGTTCCCGAAACGCTGGACACCGCCCTTCTTGACGAGGTTCTGACTGCCACCAAGGAGGAGTCTTATCTTGCCGCCCGCACGCTTGCACACACGGACGGCATTCTTGCGGGCATCTCATCGGGTGCCGCCCTTTCCGCCGCCGCCCGCATTGCGTCCCGCGAGGAAAATCGCGGCAAGACCGTCGTCGTTCTGCTGCCCGACACGGGGGAGAGATATCTGTCCACGGACTTGTTTTAAGAGTTTTGACCTTTCTCTTCTCGGAAGGAAGAAATCAAAGGAAAAGTAAAAAACGCGCCCGAATTGAGGCACCCTCTGTCAGGAAGGTGCCTCAATTCTTTATATGGATTTTAATAATCGTTTCAGTTATGATATAATATTTTCAACTCGACACATTTTAAGTTTTGTGTTGTTCATTTAATCTTCTGAAAACTATACAATGTAGTTACAAAATTTGAAGGAGGTTCTTAAAATGAACACAGACAAAATTATTGCAGAATCAATCGCAAAGGACTATGCACTGAAAGAGAGTTCCAAACTCGTTGCCCTCAAAAAGTTGGATAACAGGGCGAAACTCCCTGCCACCATTTTCACCTATTCTTGTGGGATTATCTCGGCACTTGTATTTGGCACAGGTATGTGTATGTCAATGCAAGTTATCGGGGGTGGTATGGTAATGGGTATCCTTATCGGCATTGTAGGTCTTTTCGGATGTGCTATCAACTATCCCATCTACAAGAAAATGCTTGAAAAGGGCAAAAAGAAGTATGCCTATGAAATCGTGCAACTCGCAAAAGAAATCGCAGACAAATAAAAATCAAATGCAAGGAGTGGTAATATGAATAAATCAGAAAGCAAATATTTTAATACTGCCACTAAAATGGACCTTGCATTGATTTCACTA
>JAFYLE010000042.1 GCA_017537265.1 Clostridia bacterium
AATCAGTTTTCGGGCGAGAATAAAATGTCTTAGTCCCAGATGCAAGGACATACTTTCTAACTTTCTCTGAAAGCCCGCCACCCGCGCTTCGCACGGGAATGTAAATGAGGATAACTTTGATGGAGCACAACGACATCGAACAGACGACATCGACGCCCGCTGGCGCGGACGCCGATGTCGTCTGCACAGAGCCGTGCGCATTTGGTATACTGTCGGCAGATTCTGGCAAGGCGGCGGCATGTGCTCCCAATTCCGCTGGAGCCGCGTGCCCCACTGAAAGACTGAGTTCGGCGCGACCAATGTTCATTGGTAGGGTCGGCGCGGGCGACTGCGGCGATGTCCTCCCCAGGCAAGACTTCACATCGATCCCGCCGAGGCCGTCGCCATGTCCGGGCAAAGGAGAACAAGACATGGCTAGACGCACGAACAGATTCGACGAGGTGCAGCGGTACGTGGCGGGCATCGACCTGGCCGGCCATGCAGACCACTACGTCTGCGGGCCGCGCAAGGATGACGGCACGCACGACATCGAGCACTTCGGCACGACTACGAACGAGATACTGCGCATGGTCGCGTGGCTCAAGGAGCGCAAGGTGGTTTCCGTCGCCATGGAATCCACCAGCGTCTACTGGATCTACGTCTACGACATGCTCGAGAAGGCCGGCATCGGATGCCTTCTCGTGGACACGCGCACGGTCAAGATAGTCCCCGGCCGCAAGAGCGACGTGAAGGACTGCCAGTGGCTGCAGAAGCTTCACAGCTGCGGGCTGCTGCGCGGCGCCTTCCGCCCGCCCGAGGAGTTCAACGCCGTGCGGTCGGTCATCCGCGAGAGCGAAAACGTCCGTCAGATGCGGACGCAGTCGATCCAGTCGATCCAGAAGTCGCTGGACCAGATGAACGTCCGGGTGCACCATGCGGTCTCCGACATCGACGGCGTCACCGGCATGAGGATACTCGCGGCCATCGTCGGCGGGGAGCGCGATCCGCGTGTTCTTGCGAAGCTGCGCGACAAAAGGTGCAGGAAGAGCGAGGCGGAGATCGCGGAGGAGCTGACCGGGAACTGGCGGGAGGAGCATCTGTTCAACCTGAAGCAGGCGTACGATACGCTGTGCTTCCTGGACGAGCGCATTGCGGACTACGACCGTCAGGTCAGGGACATGTACGCGAAGATTGCCGCGAAGTTCCCGCCCGTCGAGCCGCCTCCTGGCGGGACGGGGCCGAAGAAACCGAAGGACAAGGATGATGCCAAGGCGAAGGCCGATCTTGCGCGCATCTGCGGAGGGTTCGACATGACGAAGATTGACGGCATAGGCTATGACAACGCGGCCGCGATCTTGTCGGAACTGGGTCCGTGCCTCGACGCATTCCCCACCGAGTCCCACTTCGTCTCTTACGTCGGCGTCGCGCCTGCACTGGGGAAGAGCGCGGGCAAGAACGTCAGTTCGCGCAAGAAGCACAAGAACACGTCACGAGTCGGACTCGTCCTGAAGCTTGCCGCTTCGACGCTGACGCGCTCCGAGTCGTCTCTTGGGGCACGACTGCGATGCACGAGAAGCCGCACGTGTTCTCGGACGGCGATAAAGGATGTGGCCCGGGAAATGGCCAAGCGCATTTACCGGGGACTCAGGTTTGGACAGGCTTATGTTGATGAAGGAGAACAGGCGTATCTCGAACGCACAAGAGAAAGGACGATCAAATCAATGAAAAAGAAAATCTTAAAACTAGGCATAAGTGCCAAGGAACTCGGAATTTTCGCAGCATGAAATCAAGTTATAGGCAAGGCATAAGGATTTTACAGACGGCACAATTTCGCCTCCAACTAAATTCCTTGGAATGATACGGGCACAATTCCAAAGCAAACACCTCTCCAGGCGACAATTGCGCATTGCCATAGATACGCTTAAGCCAAGGCACTCGTTTACCCTGGACTCGATCAGGGTTAATGCCTTGCCACCATTTTAGCCCACACACATAATTTGGATAGTTTTTGCGATCACGTAATTGTGGATTTAATGGTGACCATTGACTGCAAAACGAACTGTACTTTTTGTCATGCTCATCTCTAAACTTCTTAATCAGCCATCCAATCGGCTGGTTAAAATTTCTAAAACACTTCGTGTCTTCGGCATTCGTACCTTTGTAGGCACCATAGCAGATAGTATCAGACATGCCAGGATTCAGATTAAGAATCACCGCTTTGGCGCATCCAC
>JAFYLE010000043.1 GCA_017537265.1 Clostridia bacterium
GGTAATCTTGACCTCGCGACGCTCCTGTGCGGGCGCGCGGGATACGGTGAGAATGGCGCGCACGGTCTCGTTGCGGATATTGCGGTTCATCTCTTCAAAGATCTCGCCGCCGACGATCTTATACTGCGTGACGGGGTCGCGCTGACCGTAGGCCTGCAGACCGATGGAACCGCGCAAGTCGTCCATGGCGTCGATGTGCTCCATCCAGTTGGAGTCCACGATGCGAAGCAAAAGTTCGCGCTCGACCTGACGGAAGATCTCCGCGCCGAAAGTCTCTTCCTGCGCTTCATAGCGGGAAAGAGCGGCGTCAACCAAGCGGTCCGCAAGGTCGCCTTCGTCCTCTCCCTCGGCACACTCGATCTTGCCGAACATGCCGTAAAGTGCGCGGGAAAGTTCATCAAGATCCCACTCTTCACGATCCGAGACGCCGAGATGCTCGGCAACGGTCTCGCGCACAAAGGATTCCACAAACAAGCGCATCTTGTCACGCAGATCCACGCCGGAGAGCACCTCGCGGCGCTGACGGTAGACGATGGTGCGCTGTTGGTTCATAACGTCGTCGTACATCAACACGTTGGAGCGGATGCCGAAATTGCGGCCTTCCAACTGTTTCTGTGCGTTTTCGATACCGCCGGAGAGCAGACGCATGTCAATGGGCATCTCGTCGCTGGCGATGCGATCCACCAGACCCTGAATGCGCTCCGTTCCGAACAGGCGCAGAAGGTCGTCCTCAAAAGAGAGATAGAAGCGGCTCTCGCCCACATCGCCCTGACGGCCGCTGCGTCCGCGCAGCTGGTTGTCAATGCGGCGGGACTCGTGGCGCTCGGTACCGAGAATGAACAGACCGCCCGCCGCTTTGACGCGCTCGATCTCGGGCGCGATCTCCGCCTTATACTTCTTGACAAGTTCTGCATAATGCCGTCTTGCCTCGAGGATCTCCTCATCGTCAGTCTCAAAGAAAGAGTCCGCGGCGGAAATCAGTTCCTCGGGATACTGCTCGCGGCGCATCTCGGCGGCGGCCATATACTCGGGGTTGCCGCCCAGACGAATGTCCGTACCGCGGCCCGCCATGTTGGTGGATATGGTGACGGCACCGAAGGAGCCCGCCTGCGCGACGATCTCCGCCTCGCGGGCATGGTTCTTGGCGTTGAGCACGTTGTGCGGGATGCCCTCGCGCTTCAGCAGACGAGAGACAAGTTCGCTCTTCTCGATGGACACGGTGCCGACGAGCACGGGCTGACCCTTCTCGTGGCAGACACGGATCTGCTCGACGAGGGCGCGATACTTGCCCTCGATGGTCTTATACACGACGTCCGGATGGTCCACGCGCACCATGGGGCGGTTCGTGGGGATCTCAATGACGTCCAGGTTGTAGATCTCTCTGAATTCCAGCTCTTCCGTCAAGGCAGTACCGGTCATACCGGAAAGTTTCTTGTAAAGACGGAAGTAGTTCTGGAAGGTAATGGTGGCAAGCGTCTGCGACTCGCGCTCGACGGTGACGCCCTCCTTGGCCTCGATCGCCTGATGCAGACCCTCGTTGTAGCGGCGACCGATCATAAGACGGCCGGTGAAAGTATCCACGATGACGACCTCATCGTCCTTGACGACGTAGTCCACGTCGCGCTGCATGACGCCGCGTGCCTTGATGGCCTGATTGATGTGATGGGAGAGCGTGGTGTTCTCAAGATCCGCCAAGTTCTCCACCTCAAAAAACGCTTCCGCCTTGGCGATGCCGTTTTTCAGAAGGGTTGCGGTGCGCGCCTTCTCGTCCACGATGTAGTCTGCATCCACGGTGTCGTAATCCACCTTGGCATCGGTCTCTTTGATGACGAATTTCTTCAATTTCTTGGCAAACTCATCCGCCCTCTGATAAAGGTCCGTAGAATCCTCACCCATACCGGAGATGATAAGCGGCGTGCGCGCCTCGTCGATCAAGATGCTGTCCACCTCGTCCACGATGGCGAAGGCATGCTTTCGCTGCACGAGGCTCTTCTCATACATGGCCATATTGTCGCGCAGGTAGTCGAAACCGAACTCGTTGTTGGTGCCGTAAGTGATGTCTGCGGCGTAGGCCTTCTGTTTTTCCGCACGGGAACCGCCCGGCACGACGAGGCCGACGGTAAGTCCCAAAAAGTTATACACCTTGCCCATCCACTCACTGTCGCGGCGGGCAAGGTAGTCGTTGACGGTGACGATATGCACACCCTCACCGGTCAGGGCGTTTAAGTACGCGGGCAGGGTGGCCACGAGGGTCTTACCTTCACCCGTCTTCATCTCCGCGATGCGGCCTTGGTGCAAAATGATGCCGCCGATGACCTGCACGCGATAATGACGCATGCCGAGCACGCGCCATGCCGCCTCGCGACAGACGGCAAAGGCCTCCGGCAAAATGTCGTCGGTCGTCTTTCCGGACAAGAGCTCCGCCTTGAGGCGCGGGGTCTCCGCAACGAGCTCTTCGTCACTGTAATTTTTATACTTTTCCTCCAGGGCGTCCACGCGGTCTGCGATGACTTTGACGCGACGGATCTCGTGGTCGCTGTGAGTGCCGAATATCTTAGAAATAATACCCATACTCTTAAATTTTCCTCTTGAATTTCTCTTCGCGCGAGCGAAAAATTTATATAGATATAATATTATACCTTATCCATGTGAAAAAAACAAGAAAAATGTGTGAACGGAAAAAAGAAAACGCCCGAAAAAATTCGGGCGTTTTGACGCTTGTTTTCTCAGAACCTAAAGTAAATGAACGGATTATACGTGGAGCTGATAAGACACGCAAAAGACAGGACGAACAGCACCAGACAAATTGCCTCGCGGCAAAGCACGGCCGTCGGAGACTCCTTCTCCAAAAAACGGCGCAGTACGGGGAACGCAAAGACTGCCGAAACGGGCAAGAACAAAAGGGCGGTGCCGAGCGAAGAATCCGAGGAGATGAGGTCAAGGGGGGACGTGCCGCTCGGGACGAAAAGCGCACCGAGCGTCTTGACGATCTCCCAAACGCTCTCGTTGTAAAAAATAACCCAGCCGATGACGACGAAAAACAACGTGTAAAGCCAACCGAAAAACTTGGGCAGTTTTTTCAAAAAGGCGGCAAGCACGAATTTTTCCAAAAGCAAAAGTGCGGCGTAATAGAGCCCCCACAGCAAGAAACTCCACTGTGCGCCGTGCCAAAAACCGGTCAGCGCCCAGGTGACGAGCAGGTTGAAGGCATGGCGCCACGGCTTGACGCGATTGCCGCCCAAGGGAATGTAGATGTAATCCCGAAACCACGTGGAAAGCGAAATGTGCCAGCGGCGCCAAAAGTCCGTGACGGAGGTGGCGATATACGGGTAGTTGAAGTTCTGCGGGAAGTGGAAGCCGAACATGCGCCCCATACCGATCGCCATATCGGAATAGCCCGAAAAATCGAAGTAGATCTGCAGAGTGTAGGCGATGACGGCGACCCACGCAAAAAGCGTGCCCGCCTTCTCAATGCCGTAGCCGTAAATACCGTCGGCAAGGCGCGCAAGGTTGTTTGCCAAAAGCACCTTCTTGGCAAGACCGAAGATGAATTTTTCCAGGCCCGCGACAAAGCCCTGCCACGTTTCCTTGCGGTTTTTCAACTCATCCTCCACCGTCTCGTAACGCACGATGGGGCCTGCGATGAGTTGCGGGAAGAAGGAGAGATACAGCAAAAGCGTAAAGTAATTCTTCTGCAGGACGACCTTGCCCCAATAAAGATCAATGACGTAGGAGAGGATCTGGAAAGTGTAAAAACTGATGCCGATGGGAAGCACCAGACGCACGACGTTCAAGTTCTGTGAAAAAAGAGCTCTGAACGTTTCCGCAAACAGGCCGAGGTACTTGAACACCACCAAGCAACCCACGAGAATGACGGTGGTAACGACCATCGCCGCACGGGCAAATCCCTGCTTTTCGCGGCGTTTGAAAAACTCGATGGCAAAGCCGCCGAGGTACGCGACAAGGACGCTTGCGAGCATGACGAAGATATACTTCGGCTCGCCCCAGGCGTAGAACAGAAGCGAGAAAACGAGAAGGACCGCGTTTCGCCACGTGCGTTTTTTGCATGCGTAATACAAAAGGACGACAAGAGGCAAAAACGCGCAGAGGAAGGTCAAGCTGCTGAACACCATACCGTTAACCCTCCGCCTTCAGATTAAACACGTCCAACACGAAAAAGTCCACGTTGCCGATAAAGAGCACGCGGTCGATGCCGTGCTGTTCCACGTAGGCGTCAAAGGAAAACTCCTCGCCCATATAATGCTTGTAATAGCGCAGATCGATGCTGTACGTGCGGTTGAAATGACAGGCAAGCTGCTTTAAGAGAGCGTTGTCGTACGACTCGCCGATGACGAGAAGATTCTCACGCCCCTCCCTGCCGGTGTCAAAGACGGTCTCGCCGTTTTCCGCGCCGTAATAGGCGTTGTAATTGAGCTTCTCGCCGGAGGATAAAAACGCGTCCGCCGTGCCGTTCTGACGTCCGTAATCGGCACTCTCGACCCCGTTTTCATAAATCTTCATATCGCAGAAGCCAAACTTGTAGGCGTACAGATCCTCGCCCCAAAAAGCGTCCGTCTTTGCGGCGGAAAGCTTGGAGCCGACAAAGCCCTCGCCGACGAGATATTCCTCGCCGAGCGCCAAGATCTCCTCGGTCTCGAAAAGATCCAAAAGTTCGGTGTACGCCTTATAAGAACCCTTATGATTCCAATGGTGATCGGTCTTGAAAAAGTACTTGGAATAAGTGTCGAAATTGTTGATCTCAAACTTGGAAAAGGCGATGTTCTCGGGCAGTTTTTCCTCGACGTACTCCGCGTAGCCGACCTTCTCCAGCGTCTCGAAATTCAAGTCGCAATCGCGCTCGATGTAGTAAGCGTAAAACTTGAGTTCGGGGTGTTTTTCCACAAGTTTTTGCAGAAGTCCGAGCTTCAGATCGATGCCGCTCTTCTCCGTGGGAGAAAACGCGCCGGGCGCGTACACGAGGTAATCCTTGTTGTACACCGAGACGTCGTTGAAGTCAAAATAGCGGTCCGCGTTATCCGCGAAGGTGGCGGAGAGCAGATTGTACGACAGGTATGCGTCCGCCTCGTTATACGCCTTCTTAAACCCCTCGGCAAAGGGGACCTGATCGGAGAGCGCGCTCTCCAGACTGTCCTGGAAGGAGGAATTCATAAATGCCCCGAAAGTCAGGGGCAACACGCGGTTTGCCTTGCGATTTTCGTACTCGTTGTTTTCCCTTGCAAAAAAGAGCGTGAGGACGAGACTTGCCACCAAAAAAAGGGCAAGCAAACTGACAAAACAGACGCGAATGATCGCGACCGCACGACTTTGCTTCATCGCGGGACTCCTTTGTAAAAATTTCGGTTTATTCTACCATATACAAGACAAAATGTAAAGATAAAGCACGAAAAAACGCGCCCGCAAAGGCGCGTTTTCATCGCATTCTTATTTGCCGGTCTGTATGACGGAAACGGTCTCTCCCCCGTCGTCGTCATAGCCCGCTCCGTCGTCAAACTGACCGACGACGAGATACTTAGCACTGCGCGTGGCGCAAAGACTCTCGTTGAGTTTGAGGTCTGCGAGCTCGTAATGCTTGACACGCTTGCCGCTTGCAAATTCCAAAAGGTCCAAATGCCCGCCGATACCGTCGGTATCCTTGAGCAGACCAACCAGGTGCGTGCCGTCTGCATTGACGGTGACGGAGGCGTATTCCTGCCCTGCGGCAACGGTGATCTTCTGCGCTTTGTTTGCCTCGAAATCCACCAAGGTATAAGCGCTTTCCCCGCCCGAGGCAGAGGTCTCGAACAGCACTTTTCCCGTGCCGGAAAAGCGCGTCAGACGGCGATAATTTACAGCCGTTGCGCCGAGGCGTTCCCCTTGATATCCAATGCCGAAAAAGGCAAATCCGCGCTGCCCGTTCTCCTCATACATGTAGTACATTCTCTCCCCGTCGGCGCTGACGGCAAGCATCTGCAAAAAGCCCGTGAGCTTCTCGGTCGGGAGCACCACCCTCTCCGTCACGGAAAGGGTCGTGTATTTTTCGTCAAAGGCAAGGTCCGCGGTCAAAATATAACCGTTTTTCTCATAGTAAAACGCGCCGTCCGCGCCCAGAATGATGTCCTCGTGATCCAGCTTGCCGTTAAGCTCGAATTCATTGGAGCGGCCGTGATCCAGCGAAAGCAAGATCAGTTTGCCGTCGGCGATGACTGCCGCCTTTTCATCCCCCAGATCAAAGATCTCCGACGGTCGGGATGTACAGGTGAAGATCTCCTCATTGGAAATGAGGTTGGGGAGCATAAAATAGCCGCCCATATAGCCTTTTTGCGTCTTGGAAATATAGGCGATGCCGCTCTCCGTCGGGTAGTAGAGCGTCTGCGGCTCACTCTGCCCCTCCACCGCCTTGATGCGGAAGAGCGGAGTAAGGATCTCCGGCTCGATGCTTACGCCTTGCTGTTGATTCTCCGCAGCGCTCTGCCCGCAGGAGACGAGCGTGCACAGCAAAGCAAGGACAAAGATGAGCGCGAGGGCTTTTTTCATAAAAAAATCCTCCGAGGGGTATTCTCTTGCTCACGATTATACCACAAGCGCAAAAAAAAGAAAGACTTTCAAGCAGAATTTACAAATTTTCTCTCCAAATTTGCATTTTTTCCTCAAATTATATATTTACACGCGAAGAAAAAAGTGTTATGATAGCATTTGTGAATATAGGCGCACCGTCGCTTACGGCGAGGGAGACGGTCCAATATGCCTAATCTCGCCGAGAATGGAGAATAACATGGCAAGAAAAAAACTGACAATGGATGGCAACACAGCTGCGGCGCACGTTTCCTACGCGTTCACAGAAGTTGCCGGCATCTACCCCATCACCCCCTCCTCCCCCATGGCGGAAGTGACCGATAAATGGTCCGCCGAGGGCAAGAAAAACCTCTTTGGTCAGACCGTCAAGGTCGTTGAAATGCAGTCCGAAGGCGGCGCCTCCGGTACCGTTCACGGCTCTCTGTCCGCCGGTGCTCTGACCACCACCTACACGGCAAGCCAGGGCTTGCTGCTCATGATCCCCAACATGTACAAGATCGCCGGTGAGCTCCTCCCCGGTGTTATCCACGTCTCCGCCCGCGCTTTGGCGAGCCACGCGCTCTCCATCTTCGGCGACCACTCCGACGTCATGGCTTGCCGCCAGACCGGTTTCGCCATGCTGTGCGCAGGCAGCGTTCAGGAAGTCATGGACCTCGGTGCCGTCGCGCACTTGTCCGCCATCCGCGGTCGCGTCCCCTTCCTGCACTACTTCGACGGTTTCCGCACCAGCCATGAGATCCAGAAGATCGAAGTCTGGGACTACAACGACCTCGGCGAAATGCTTGACTGGGATGCAGTCAAAGCCTTCCGTGAGCGTTCCATGAACCCCGAGCATCCCACCCTCAAGGGTACTGCTCAGAACCCCGACATCTTCTTCCAGGCCCGCGAAGCTTGCAACAAGTACTACGACGCTCTGCCCGCCATCGTCGAAGACTACATGCACCAGGTCAACGCCAAGATCGGCACCAACTACGAGCTCTTCAACTACTCCGGCGCTGCCGATGCCGAAAAGGTCATCATCGCCATGGGCTCCGCGACCGACGCACTCGAAGAGACCGTTGACTACCTCAAAGCCAAGGGCGAAAAGGTCGGTATCGTCAAGGTCCGCCTCTACCGTCCGTTCTCCAACAAACACCTCGTTGCCGCTCTGCCGAAGACCGTCAAGAAGATCGCAGTCCTCGACCGCACCAAGGAACCCGGCGCCGCCGCCGAACCGCTCTTCCTCGACGTTGCAAACGCCCTCCGCGGCACCGAATTCGACTCCTGCGTCCTGACCGGCGGCCGTTACGGTCTCGGCTCCAAGGACA
>JAFYLE010000044.1 GCA_017537265.1 Clostridia bacterium
CTGATGCATCGCTCGCCGCCTTGCCACCACGCGCGGCAGGCGATGCAAGCAAAAAATGTTGATTTCTCGGTAGGAGAGGGGCTTTCTCTTCCCACGCTTGAGGCGTGCAGAGAAAGTAAAAATTCTTGTTGTCTTGTAGGGACCGACTTCCTGGGCGGTCCGTTTTACCAAAGATGTTGCAAATAACAAACACCTTAAAATATCGAAAAAGAAAGGAGTCCACCATGTCCAAAATCACCATCCCACGCCAAATCATCCGTGCCCTGTGGCTCCTTGAAAAAGAGGGCTTCCCCGCCTACGTCGTCGGCGGCAGCCTGCGCGACGCCCTTATGGGCAATCCCCCGCACGATTGGGACGTCACCACCCCCGCCCTGCCCGACCGCATGCTTGAAATTTTCACCGCCGCGGGATATACCACCATCCCCACCGGCCTGGCCCACGGCACCGTCACGGTGCTCGTGGAACACACCCCCATCGAGTGCACCACCTACCGCATCGACGGCGAATATACCGACGCCCGCCACCCCGAAAGCGTCCGCTTCACCGACCGCATTGCCGACGATCTCGCCCGCCGCGATTTCACCGTCAACGCCATGGCCTGTCGCTTGCCCCATATAGCAAAATGGGATGAAAACGAGCCCGCTCTTGCGCAGGGCTTGACCGTGTCTGCGGACGAGCTTGAGATCGTCGATCTGTACGGCGGCCGCGAGGATCTTTCGCGCGGCATCATCCGGTGTGTGGGTGATCCTGCCACGCGGCTGACCGAGGACGCGCTTCGCATTTTGCGCGGCGTGCGCTTTTGCGTGCAGCTTGGGTTTTCACCCGATCCCGCGACCGAGCAGGCGCTCTTTGATTGCCGCGCAGGGCTCTCTCACATCTCCGCCGAACGTATCGCCGCCGAGCTGACTCGCACGCTTGCCTGCCCCCTTCCCTGCGGCGACGGCCTGCGCCTTATGAGCCGCGCGGGGCTGTGGCAGTACATTCTTCCCGAGGTTAAAAATAGTAATATATCTAAATATTTTGAGTGCGAAGACGACCTGCTTTGCGCCGTCGATTCCCTGCCGAATTGCGCCGAGATGCGCCTTGCCCTGCTCCTTTGCGGCACGGATGAGGCCGGTGCCAAGGCCGCCTGCCGACGCCTCAAGCTGTCCAACAAAATGACCGAGGCCGTGTCGTCCTACGTCGGCGCGATCGACCGCTCCTGCCCCAAAACCGAGGCGGAGACGCGTCGCTATATGGCCGCGCTGGGTGCCTACGCCGAGGGGGCTTTGGCTGTTGCGGCGGCTTGCCACGCGGATGAAAAAAAGGGTTATGAAGCTGCGCTGACGCGTGCCGGAGCCATTCGCGCGCGGGGAGATTGCCTGGCGGTCGCCGACCTGGCCGTAGATGGAAAAATGCTCATGAAAGAGCTTGGCCTGCGTGGCCGCGCGGTGGGCGAGATGTTGGCAAAATTGCTTGACGTGGTGCTGGAGGATGCCGCTAACAACGAGAAGGAGATTCTCCTGCGGATCGCGGGGGAGATGTGAGAGGCTGTTTGAAATTTCAAGCAGCTTCTTTTTTTTGACGCTCACACTGTGCCTGCGGCACGCGCTCGCTGTTCTGCCTTTATGTTCATTCTTTGCCGCGCTGCAAAGAACGAACCAAGAAAGCGCGCCAAGGGGTCTAATACC
>JAFYLE010000045.1 GCA_017537265.1 Clostridia bacterium
GCTCTTCAAAGCCTCCAGGTTTGCGGTCGCGTGACGGCCGGAGGCACCGAGCAGGGCAAGAATTTCGTTACCGTAGCGTTCCTGTGCGGGAGCATCTACCCAGAACTTCATGAATTCCCATGCGTTGAGTCGGTGCGGGTCGTTGTTGTCCACACCGCAACCGCGCAGCATCTGAATGGCGCCGACGGTAGAGGAGGTGCGGTGGTTAACGGAAACGCTGCCATCATTATTAGTATTGTAAGTACCGGGAATGATGGTGAAGCTCCACAGGCCGCGAAGCTCCGGTGCGACGACCATCAGCGTACCGTAGAAGCCGTATCCTTGAATGCCGATGGGCATCTCACCCGTGCGGAAGCGGTTCTGGAAGTTGAATGTACGGGGGAAGGAGTACAGGGTGAAGTATTCACACATCTGCTTGAAGCAGGACAGTGCGTTTTCGCCGTCGAGGTTGACCTGCATACCGTAGGTCAGATTGAACTGCGTGCCGTCCGGCATGACGTAGATGGCACCCTCCGTAAGAGCACCGGGCTTGTAGCCGTTTTCAAACGGATAACCGATGCCGTACTCGTCGTTGACGCCGTTGGGATACTGCAAGGAGCCGTCGAGCAGATTGCCGTTTGCATCGTAATCGTTTTCACCGAACGGAACCTTCGTGTTGCCCCAGCGGAAGTTCTCCTCGGAAGCGTAACGCTGGTAGAGGTAATCCGCAGGACCGGTGGGGACCGCCATCTGCATGTTGTTGTTCTGCAGCGTGGGGATGATGTCGTAAATGTCTTCCCAAGTCTCCGGCGGGTCGATACCGAGAGAGGCCAAAACGTCCTCGCGATAGAACATAACGCTGAAGTTCTGGGTGTACGGCAGAGCGTAGGTCTTACCGTAGAGAGTCAGAGGAACCATGGCGGAGGTGGTGAAGCGCTTGCACACTTCGGCAAATCCGGGCAGTTCCTGCAACGGGATGTTTGCGTTACGGATCGCCCAGGTGATAACGCCGTCTTCGCCTTCCTGAAGGTCAATGTCAGGGCCGACACCTGCAAGCACTGCCTGCAGCTGACCGCCGGCGACGAGCTTCAGGTTGATCGGAATTCCCGTCTCTGCGGTGAAGAGGTCGTTGACCATGGAACGGATGATCTGCGCCTGGTCGCGGCCGGTCTGCATCCAGACCTCCACGGCGTCGGCGGTGACATTATCCTCCGCGTTCTGACTCATGGAGTTGTAGTCGGTGGTGAAGCTGACGAGGAACGCCTTGAATTCAAAGACGAGGCCTTCCCAAAGGTTGGCTTCTGCGGGAGGCAGGACCACGTCGTCACTTGCGGGAGTGAAGAGGAAGTAGTCGATCTGCAGAGGTTGCAGACGGGCGTCGGTGATCCAGGTACCGAGCGCGGAGACCTGGTCGTTCAGATTGCTGAAGTTCTCAGCGATCTTGTATTCATCGCCGCCGAGAGTCTCCAGAAGGAGCGCGATCTCTTCCAGGGTGACGACTTTTTCGCCGGTGTAGCCGTTGATCTTAGAAAGCTGATCGGCGATGTCGTAGAGGACCTTGGAAACGTCGATCATGCCCTGCAAAACGTCCGGCAAGAGCTTGGAAAACTCGTAGTCGCGGTAGGTGTCGGGCTGAGAGCCGGTGAGCTTCAGGATCTCAATGTAGTAGCCGTTCATCTTGTTCATGACAGCTTCCGCTTGAGCCAGGATCTCACCCATTTCGCCAAGCACGACGTTCATGCGCAGGGTGTGCTCGCCCTTGGTCAAGTAGAACTTGAGGGGCGTGCCGTCCGGCAGGGACAGCGGGCCGAGCTTCCACTCGTTGCTGTAGGTGAACTGCAGCTCACGTGCTTCGGCAAAGGGAACCTTGCCGTCGATGAGCAACGCACGGGAGGTGTAAACGCCGTCGAACACGTTCTGAATGGTTCGGGGAGTGATGTAGTACAGACCGTCCTCGGGAACGGTGAAGGTCCACTGCACCCACTGACCGACGGTGTTCCACTTTTCGCCGCCCAGGGTGTTGAGCATCAGAATAGCGGGATCCTGCGGGTCGGTGATGGCACTGGTACGGTCGTTGGTGGCGTAAACCGTCTGCGCGGAGGTGTAATCCGGATACTCGGCGTCGAGTTTGGGATAATTCTCGGGCGCGATGGAGGGAGCGGTGTAGCCGTTTTTATCGTAGTCCTTCAGGACTTCTTCATAACTCGGAAGACTCTGGGGAGGAGCGAGTTCGATGTAACGAAGAATCAGGGGCTCCTGCACCTCGGTGAGGGTCAGGGTGTGCTTGCCCGCCGTCAAATAGTAAGAAAATTCCTGCTGGTAGTAACCGGTGGAGTCGTTGGCGTACACGGTCTCCCACAGGGGCGTCTGGAATTTGGTGGGGCGAAGCTGGCTGTCAGAACTTTCGTCCTGCTGGAACATGCGGTTGCCCTCTTCATCGAACAGGTACTTATCCTGCCAAGTGCGAGGGAACTGCAGGTAGCGGGATTCCTTGAACGGAAATGCGCCGTCCACCTTCAGACCGCGTTCGGCGGAAGAGCCGTAGCCGCGGATGATCGGGTTGCCCTCCTCATCCTCGCCGAACTTGTCCACGGAAGTGTAGCGGAAACGGATGGCATACAGGCCGGTCTCGGGAACTTCCACTTCCCAGGTGACCGTTCCGGTTTCGTTGATGACGATGCTCACGCCCTCTTCCACAAGGCCTTCGTAGTCTTTGTGGTCCTCGGTCAAAAGGATGAGCGCGGTGCTCTGATCTGCAATGTAGTCAGCGGCCTCCACGCGCAAAGTCTGCGTCGCCAAAGGCGCGTTTTCATACGACTGACGATAGGCGCGGTAAGTGATTGCGGAGAGCAAGGCCTTCATTTCCTCGCGCTTCGCTTCTTTTTCCGCACGCTCCGCTTCCGTCTCCTGCGAAACGGATTCGTCGGGCTCGCCGCCGTAATGCGCCGCGAAGGTCGCCATCGGCGCGACGAGCATTGCGACTGCAAGCAGCAGGCACAACAGGTGTTTGAGTTTACGATTCATAGGTTCCTCCCAGAGTATTCGCGGGATATTTCCCGTTACTTCGCGCTTTTTTGACGAAAAAAACGCAAAAAAGTGTAAAAGACAACTCTTGACAAAAGTCGCGCAAGCGCGCAAAACCGTTGCCAAAAGTTGCAGCAAACAAAGTTGCCGGACGGAAGATATATATCTTCCCCCTCATATTACGCCCGTAATTTTAGCATTTTACCCCCCGTTTGTCAAGAAAGAGAAACGCCGAAAAACCTTGACAGAATGCCACTCTTTGCACCCTTGCGCTCCCCCTCCCGCGCGCTGCGGAAAGTCCGGAAATGAACAGGGACGGGCATATGGCAAAATGCACAAAAAAACAATTCATAAAAAACACAAATCGTCCAACACTTTTTTCAAGTTGCCAAAAAAGCGCATAATATAGGGGTTTTTTAATTCTTTTTGCATACATAATTATATACTTTCATTTGCACAATAGACAAAAAGATAATTTATAACTTTGCAGCAAAAATCGCTTTTTTGACAAAAAAAGAAATGCCCATTTGGGCATTTCAAACGAAGGTTTTTTGTATATATTGTATAAAAACAAGTCAAAATTTTCTACAAAATCACGAATTTTGTTTTTTCAAAAATTTGGTTCGATCACGCCGCCGCAAAGCACGTTTTCCTCGCCGTCGTAGCAGACGAGACTCTGTCCGGGCGCAAAGATCGCACGGGCTTCTCCCTGCAGTTTTACGCGCGCCTCATCGCCCTCCACCGTCAGAACGGCAGGCAAAAGCGGGGCGCGGTAACGCACGCGGCAGAGCACGCGGTACGTCCCGTCCTGCGGGGCAAGTTTCTGAAAATTCACGCTCGAAAGTCTGCAGGAATCACCCTCGCACGCCTCTCTGTCCGAGAGGATCACGCGGGCGTTTTCCGCATCGATCGCCTTGACGTAAACGCGCTTTCCAAAGCCCGTGCCAAAGCCGCGACGCTGGCCGACCGTATAGCGAAAGATCCCGCCGTGGCGCGCCAAAACGCGTCCTTCGGCGTCTGTGAAATCACCCGCTCTTTTCGCTTCTTCGGGCAAGATCTTCTCCAAAAAAGAGATCCTGTCGTCCGCGGGAACAAAGCACACTTCCCTGCTCTCTCTCGTGCCTTTTGGCAAAAGATCGCCCACGCGCGAAGAGAGCTCCCGCTTCTTGGCATCCGCAAGGATCATCTCCGTTTTTTGCAGTTCTTCCTGACTGACGCGCCAGAGGAAATAGCTCTGATCGCGGCTCTTATCCGCACCCGCACGCACGAAAAACCGTCCGTCTTCTTCCAAAACGTTTGCGTAATGCCCCGTTGCGACCTTGTCGCAGGCAAATTCCTCCGCCGCACGGCAAAGAGAGGCAAATTTCATCACGCGGTTACACAGCGCGCAGGGGTTCGGCGTTCTGCCGCGCGCGTATTCGGCGGCAAAATCCGCCACCACGCTCTCCGCAAACTCCCGCCGCGCGTCAAATACGTGAAATTCGATCCCGAGCTTCTCCGCCACATAACGAGCGGGCGCAGGGTCGCTCTCGTCAAAAAAGCGCAGAAAGACCCCGACCGCGTCGTGACCCGCGTCGGTGAGTGCCAAGGCCACGGCGGCACTGTCCATGCCGCCGGAAAGCCCGACGAGATAGCGCATCAGTGGTGGTCGCAATGGTCGCAGCAGCCGCCGCAACCGAGGTCAAAATCGATCTCGCGACCGATCTTGTTGTAGTAATCCGCAACGGCGGTCTTCACCGCCTCTTCCGCGAGCACGGAACAATGCAATTTCACCGGAGGCAGGCCGTCGAGCGCTTCCACGACCGCCTTGTTGGTCAGCTTGAGCGCCTCGCTGACGGGTTTGCCCATGATCAGTTCGGTCGCCATGGAGCTCGTGGCAATGGCCGCACCGCAGCCAAAGGTCTGAAACTTCACGTCCGTGATGACGTCGTTGTCGATTTTGAGGTAGACCTTCATGATGTCGCCGCACTTGGCGTTGCCGACCTCGCCGACACCGTCCGCATTCTCGATCTTGCCGACGTTGCGCGGGTTTGTGAAGTGATCCATTACTTTTTCGGAATACATAGTCTTCTCCTTTTTGCCCCGGGACAAGGGGCGGTATCAAAATGCTGTTTTGTCGCGAAATATCGCGCTTTTTATATGGAAAGCGGGCTCATGGCACGCAGTTTTTCCAAGGTCTTCTTCACCGCGTCAAGAATGAACTCCACGTCCTCCTCGGTGTTGTCAACGTCCAAGGAAAGGCGCAGAGAACCGTGCGCGATCTCGTGCGGCAGGCCGATGGCAAGCAGCACGTGCGAGGGATCGAGAGACGCCGTGGAGCAGGCAGAGCCGGTCGAGGCGGCAACGCCCATAATGTCGAGCCACATAATAAGCCCCTCACCCTCGATGAAACGGCAAGAGACGTTGACGTTGCCGGGCAGACGGCGCTCACGGTCGCCGTTCAAACGCACGTGATCGATCTCCAACAGGCCGTCGATGAGTTTCTCGCGCAGGGCAAGAATGCGTGCGCGCTCACGCTTGCCCTCTTCCCCGCACATAAATTCCAGCGCGACGGCAAGGCCGACGGCGCCCGCCACATTCTCCGTGCCGCTGCGCTTGCGTTTTTCCTGACCGCCGCCCTCGATGAGGTTGGTGATCCACATGCCCTTCTTGATGTAGAGCGCGCCGATGCCCTTAGGCGTATGCAATTTGTGCCCGGAGAGAGACAAAAGATCCACGCCGAGTTCGTGCAGATCGATGTCCACGTGTCCCACTGCCTGCACCGCGTCGCAGAAGAACGGCACTTTCTTGGCGTGGGCAACCTCCACCAGCTCGCGGATCGGCTGAATGGTGCCGATCTCGTTGTTGGCAAACATCACGCAGACGAGCGCGGTATCCTCGCGCAAGGCTTTTTCCAGATCCTCCACGCGCACGATGCCGTTTTCGTACACGTCCAGCCACGTGATCTCGTAGCCTTCCTCTTTTTGCAACTTCAAAAGCGTATTGCGCACCGCGGGGTGTTCAATAGAGGAGGAAACGATGTGTTTTTTGCCTTTTCTGGCGCGCGCGGCACCGAGGATCGCCCAGTTGTCGCTTTCCGTGCCGCCCGAAGTGAAGAAAAGCTCCTCCGCGTCACAGCCGAGCATCTTCGCGCATCTTGCGCGGGCATCCTCCAGAGCGGCGCGGGCGCGCTGACCGAAAGAATAGAACCCGGAGGAGGCGTTGCCGTACTCCTCGAGATAGTAAGGCGTCATCACCTCAAGCACTTGCGGCAAAACGCGCGTGGTTGCGGCGTTATCTGCGTAAACGTATTTTCTTTCCATAGTCGTGTCCTTGTTTATTTTCCATTCTCGATCGCCGCGACGGCAAGGCGATCGCAACGCTCGTTTTGTACGTGTCCGTCGTGTCCCTTCACCCAATGGAAGGTCACTTCGTGTCCGTCCATCGCCATGAGAAACCGCTCCCACAGATCGCGGTTGAGGACGGGTGATTTATCTGCTTTTTTCCAGCCGCGGCGCACCCAGGAGTCAAGCCAGCCCTGCAAGTTTGCATCCACGAGGTACTTGGAGTCGCTGTAAAGCTCCACACGGCACGGCTCAGTCAACGCCTCAAGCCCCATAATGGCTGCGGTCAGCTCCATACGGTTGTTGGTCGTGTTGTTTTCAAAACCGCTCATGACCTTCTCCTTGCCCTTATAGACCAAGATCGTGCCCCAGCCGCCGCGCCCGGGATTGCCGGAGCAGGCGCCGTCGGTGTAAATTTCCACTTGTTTCATAAATTCTCCTTATGGAACTCCGGCAGAGCAAGCGCCTCGTCCACCGCAGTTCTTGCAAGAGTCAAAAGTTCTTCCTTTGAAAGCCCCTCGCCGCAAAACCTCAAGTGCAGAAAAAACTCCACCACCCCGGTATTTCCGCGCACGGGCGACGGTATGATGCCGCAAAGAGCGGCGTTTTGCGCAAAGAAGAAGTCGATCAGGTCCTCCCAGACCGCCATGAGCGCCGCAGCGTCGTTGATCTTGCCCGTGCGGCGGATCTCGCTGTCCCGCGTTTCAAAAATGGGTTTGACCAGAAGCACGCACTCCCCGTCCCCCGCCACGATCTCTTTCAAGTGCAAAAACGCGTCCGTAAGCGAGAGGTACGAGAGGTCGATGGTCGCAAGCGTGGGCTTGGGAGAAAGGGTGCGAAGAGAGACGTCCGCAAGATTCGTGCGCTCCAGATTGACCACGCGCTCATCCTGCTGGAGTTTGCCCGCAAGCATACCGTGTCCCGCATCCGCCGCGTAAACGCGCGCGGCCCCCTCGTGCAAAAGGCGGTCCGTAAAGCCGCCCGTGGAAGCCCCGCAGTCAAAACAGACGCGATCGCAAACGCTGATCCCGAAGGCGCGCAAGGCACTCAAGAGTTTGAAGGCGCCTTTGCCGACGAAATCCCGCTTGTAGAGTTCCTTGACACGAAGCGTCGCGGTCGGCAAGATCTTCTCGTGCACGCTCATCACGCGCACGTCGTTTGCCAGAACACGCCCGAGAAGCACCCACTTTTTGGCCTCCTGCTCGTCGGCAAACACGCCGTCGGAGAGAAGTTTTTCCAAAACGGTGATCTTCTTCATAGCGCGACCTTTTCGGACGCGAGGTCGGCGATCGTCACGCTCTCCAGATACTCGTCGATGATGCGGTCCAAACGCGCAAACACCCCGACGGTGGGGCAGCTTGCCGCGTGTTCACACTGCGCCTTTCCCTCATGCACGCAGGCAACGGGCGACAGAGAGCCTTCGGTCAGCTTCAGCACGCGTCCTACAGTACATTCTTCGGGCAGGACCGCAAGCTTGTACCCGCCGCCTTTGCCGTGCACGCCCTCAATGAGGTGCGCCTTGGAAAGCAGGGTCATAATGCTCTCAAGATATTTCGGGCTGAGACCTTGACGCACGGCAATGTCGCGCGAGGGAGTATAGTCCTCGGCGGGACATTGCGAAAGGTCCAGCATCACACGAAGGGCGTAACGCCCTTTGGAAGAAATCATCATAACGGCTATTTACCTACCAACCTAATATGTTAATTGGATTATAACACTTCCCCCCCGCCTCTGTCAATTGAAAAAGACAAAAAAAGAAAGGCAAAAACTGCCTTTCTTTTCGTCTTTTTACACAGAAAAGATCACTTCTCGCAAAAGAGTTCGATCTCCTCGCCGCACACACCGACGACAAACGCGATGCGCGCGGGGAGCGGCGGGTTTGAGGGAATGCAGATGTCGCGCGGCTCCATGGTCACGGCAAAGCCTGCCGCACGCGCCTTTTCGACAAGCGCGTCCACGTCCGTCGTGCGAAACGCCACGTGGCGAAGCGGTCCGCCCGCCTGTGTCGGATCCCCCGCGGCGGAAAGCTCCATGTACCCCTCACCGAAGGCAAGCATGGCACCGGAAGTGTTCCCCTCGCCCCAGGTACGCACGGTCTCAAGCCCGAGAACGTCGCGGTAGAACGCGACCGTCTTCAAAAACTGCTCCTCTCCGCACGCCTTAATGGCAACGTGATGAATGCCGGTAATGTATTTTTCCATAACGGTCTCCTTGACAAGTGTTTTTTGCTTTGCTACCATTATAAAAGAAAAAACGCATTCTGACAAGGGAGGTTTTTATGAATCTTTCCGCCGCGCTTGAATCCTTCGAGAAAAAAAGGCTACACCACGCGCTTCTTCAAAACCAAAGAAGAGGCCGTCGCCCATCTTTGCGCCGCCTTGAACGGCAAAAAGATCGGCTTCGGCGGCAGCGCCACGCTCCACGAGCTCGGTCTCTTCGAGGCCCTGAGCGAACACAATACCGTGCTGTGGCACTGGCGCATCCCGCAGGGAGAAACCGCCGACGAACTCCGCCGCAAGGCCGCTCTTTGCCCCATCTACTTCACCTCGGCGAACGCCATCAGCGAGGACGGCAAGATCGTCAACATCGACGGCACGTCCAACCGCGTGGCCGCCTACCTCTACGGCAAGGAAAAAGTCTACTTTGTCTGCGGAACGAACAAACTCTGCCCCGACGAAGAGAGCGCTGTGGCCCGCGCGCGAAACGTTGCCGCGCCGACAAACGCCGCGCGGCTCGGTCTGGACACCCCCTGCGCCAAGACGCTCTCCTGCCACGATTGCAAGAGCAAGAGCCGCATCTGCCGCGCGCTCAACGTCCTGTGGGAAAAACCGACAGGCGCCGACATGGAACTGATCCTCATCGACGAAGCCCTCGGATATTAAACAAAAAAACGGAGAGTGCCGTGCACTCTCCGTTTTTGTACGTTCTTTTACACAAGGATCAAATTCATGACCACGGCGTTGAACGCGCCAAGGCACATGCCCGCAAAGACCTGCAAAGGGGTATGGCCGACGAGCATCTTGAGACGCACTTCCGGAAGATCTTCCTTGGTGATGCGCTCCAAAAGCTCGGAGATCTCCTGCAGGAGGATCGCCTGCTTGCCCGTCTCCTGACGGACGCCCACGGCGTCACGGCAGACGACTACGGCAAAGACCGCGGCAAGCGCAAATTCAAACGAGCCGCAACCGAGACGGAGCGCGGCAAGCAGTGCCAGCGAACAGACCGTCGCCGAATGGGCGGAGGGCATTCCCCCGTCGCCGAAAAGGCGCATGAGGTCAAGCTTCTTATTGAGAACCCCCTCAATGACGCACTTGATGACTTGTGCAAGCGCCCACGAAGAGACGGCAGTGATCAAAAAGGGGTTGGATACAAGCTCCAAGAGCCAATTCATACAGAACTCCTTATCATTTACGGTAAGCGAACTTCCCCGCTATTTTAACAGAAAACTCTCGCCTTTTCAAGTGCAATCTTTTCCTTTATCCGTTGCAAAGACGCTCTTCGGCAACACCAGAAGGAAAACAAGGAAGATGCCCGCGGCAAAAAACGGCAGAGCACCGATACCGAAAACAGAACTTACAAGCCCGAAGAGCGAAGGGGCGGAAATGATGCCCAAACTTGCCGCGGCAAGGAAGGAGCCCGTAAGGCTCTGCGACCTCTCCCGCCCGAAGATGACGGGGCAAAGGTGCATGAGATTCGGATAAACGGGTCCGAGCCCCGCGCCGATGAAGAAGAGCACGACGGCAGAGGACACGCCGGACAACGGCAAAAACAAAGCGGCGATGGCAAGCGCCACGACCGCCGAGCCGCCGAAAACCAAATACTTCGCACCGACTCTCTTTGCCAGAAGCCCCGCAACGAAACGCCCCGAGGCAATGCCCGCGTAATAAAACGTCACGAGCAGGGCACCGAGCGAAGCAGAGAGGTCGTGCGCGCCGACAAGGTAGGTCGTGCCCCACGTGCCGACGGTAAACTCCAAGGCACAGGCAAACCCGAAGAGCACCCACGCGCCCTTGACACCGCGGGTCTTTGCCATTTCAAAAAAGCCCAAGGAAACAACCTTTTCCTCTTCGGCACCCCGAACCGTTTTGCGCCAGAGCGGAAAGCTGAAGAGCAAGACGGCGGCGATCCCCGTTTGCAGAAGGCTGACCCAGCGAAAACCCGCACTCCACGTGCCAGCCGCAACAAGCGCGAAGGAAACGAGGGCGGGTGAGATCATGACCCCGATACCGTAGCAGGAGTGCAAAAAGTTCATTTGTCTGGCGCTGTAGTGCAGGGCGACGTATCCGTTGAGTCCGGAGTCCACCGCACCGGATCCGAGACCGAGCGGGATGCACAAGAGGAGCATCGGCACAAAGCTCTCGGTAAAAGACATGCAAAAGAGCACGAGCGCGGTCAAAAAAGCCGAGAAGACCGTCACACGGTACGTTCCAAAGCGCGAAAGCAGCCTGCCCGAAAAGAGGCTGGAGACAAAGGTGCCGCACGTACAGACGACGGGAATGACCCCGCCCCACGCGCTGTCCACGCCGAATTCGGGAAAAACGGCGGGCCAAGACGCACCGAACAGCGAATCCGGCACGCCGATGGAGACGAACCCCACGTAGATGATCAAAAGCAAAAGTGTCGCCACGAAAGTCCTACCTTTATTTTCACAAAACTGCCAAAATCTTACCGCAAACGCGGCGCTTTGTCAAGAAAACACGCCCCACCCCGCTCGTCTTCTCCGCCAAAAGAGCACAAAAAAAGCACCGCCGACGCGGTGCTTTTTGATTTGGTATCTTACAGGCCGAGTTTTGCAAAGAGCATGTTGGAGCAGTCAAGCTGGTTGGGGATGTTGCCCGCTTCATCCTTGACGCGCCAGATGTCGGGGGTGATCTCATCCGCGACGAAGATCTTGCCACCCTCGTCGTAGCCGACCTCGATCTTGAAGTCGATGAGGGTCAAATTCAGCGCAGCAAGCTCTTTCTTAAGCACTTCGCCGACCTTGAGGACGATGTTCTGCGCCTCGGCGTACTGGCCTTCCTTAAGGATGCCCTTCATGAGGCAAATACGCTCGGAGATGAGCGGGTCGCCCTGTTCGTCGTCCTTGAGCGTGACCTCGGCGTACGGCGGATCAAAGGGAATGCCCTCCGGCAGGGTGAAGCGACGGCACATACTGCCCGCGGTGAAGTAACGCACGACGAACTCAAGCTTGGGTACGGTGAGGTTACGCACCTTCATCAGACCCGCGTCAACGTCACAGCCGAGGTAATGGGTGGGAATGCCGTTTTTCTCCATGAGTTCAAAGAAGTACTTGGAGATGGCAAGTCCGACTTTGCCCTTGCCTTCCACGGAGCCGCCGACGGTGTTGGAACCCGGGTCGAACACGCCGTTTTCCCCGGTCATGCTGTCCTTGAAGAACAGATGCACGACGCCCGTCTCTTCGTCCAGAACCACGTTCTTGGTCTTGCCGGTGTACAAAACTTTCATAGCCATATAGTTTCTCCTAAAACGGTAGAATCACGATAGAAAAATTATAAATGCTTTTTTGCTATTTTTCAAGAGTTTTTGCAAGAAAAACGCGTTTTTCCTCAAAGTCCGACGCTCGTCGTCTCACGGCGGGAGAGGAATACCTCCAAATTGCCGTTGCGGGCACGAACGGCATCGATGAGCGCCTTTTCGCTCGCGTCCTTCTTCATGGTCACGTCATAGGTCAGGCGGAACATGCTGCCGAGGTTCACGGTCTTGACCTGCACGAGTTCCGCCTCGGTCGCAAATTCACCGAGCACCTCTTCAAATACGCCCGTATAGTCAAGATCCTCCGGCACGGTAATGCGCAGGGTGCGGTACTTGACGGAGTTTTTCTTCTCCCCGAGATCCAGGAAATTGCAGACGATGAACGCCGCGCAAAGCACGAGCGTAAACAGCACGCCGTAAGCAAGGTAACCCATGCCGACGATGAGGCCCGCACCCATAGCGAGAAAGATCGCCACGATCTCCTTGGCGGTCCCCGGCACGGAGCGGAAGCGCACGAGGCTGAACGCGCCTGCCACCGCAACGCCTGCGCCGATATTGCCGTTGACCATCATGATGACCACGGCGACCACGGCGGGAAGCAGCATGAGGGTGACCACGAAACTCTTGGTGTAGCGAGTCTTCACCATGTAAGAAAGCCCCATGAGCACGCCGATGACGAGCGCCGCTCCGACGCAGAGCAAAAACTTCTCCGGAGAAATGAGGGCGGTGAATTCGTTGTCAAACAAACCCTTGAATAAATCCATTTTAATTTGCACCTTTCACAGAAAAATTGGGGTAGATCAATTTCGTATATGCCGCACCGTATTTGGAAAACGGCGTTTTATAAATCTTCTCGCGCGAGAGCACGTCACACAGCCACAGCGGGATCGCACCGAAGGTCTTGATCTCCATCAGGCACCGTCCCTCCTCCAAAAGCGCACTCCCCCACGCCTCGCCGCCGAGGGTGAGTTCCTCCGTCCTTGCACGAATGGCCGTGTCAAAGGTGATGCGAAGTCCGTCTTGCGACTTTGCCTCGTAGGCCTCGCGGTCGTAAGCGAGAAAGACCTTGGGAGAAAGCGGCGCGTAGTGCGAGGCAAAGTAAGAGATCTCCTGCGCGATCTGTCCTCCGTCGGGCGCATCGCCCTTGCCGGAAAGCCACGCCAGGGCTTCTTCCTGCGGCAAAACGAGGCGACGTTTGTACACGACGGAGTCATACTTGCGCTTGATCTCCGCAAACACCCCCTCTCCCTCCTGCACGGGACGGTAGGAGCGCAGACGCAGTTTTTCCTTGAACACGGGTTTTTCCAGACTGCGGCGAATGAGGTAATACGTCTCGGTGTCAAAGTAGAGGTTGCGAATGGTGGTCTTGCCGTAAACGTCGGGACGCACGTAGCCTTCCATTGCCTCAAGCACCGCCGCTTTTTGCGCGTCTGTCAAGAGGTATTTGAGTTCAAAGCGTTTGAACACACTCTGATACATGGCGTCCCTTTCCGACTTTCTCACAGAGCGGAAAGTCTCTTGTCAAGATAATGATAACGTTGGTCGATGAAGTCGCGAAGATAGACGATCTGCGACTCGTAGGTCGGGTACTTTTCGGGGTCCACGCTCGCCACGCCGACGCGTTTTGAGAGAATGTCCCATTTTTTGAAGTTCTCTTCCTGACTGCCCTCGAGCAGGGCGGCGTAATGATCCACCGCAAAAAGCGCGGTTTCGTAAAGGTCGTCTTTCACCTCGTTCCAGCGCGCCTTGAGACGACTTTGAAACGCCGGATATTCAATGAGGTAATCCATCCAGTTTTCGGTAATGTACTGATACGTTGACTCCGTAGTGCAAAAACCGTCGTAGCCCGCAAGATCCCCCAAGTGGTTGCCAAAGGCCATATCGAAGTCCCACACGGGGCCGAGTTTCAGTTTGCCGCCTTGATTCTTGTAAAGATAGCAACTGCGATAGAAGGACGACTCCGTGTTGAACGTAAACTCGTTGATGATAAACCAATCCACCCAGGAATCGAGGTCAATGTACTCCTCCCAGCCGTCGTTTGCCACCACGGCCTCTTCCATCTTCAAAATATAGTTTTTGACGTAAAGAAATTCCGGCGTGTTGGCGCGGGTGATCTTCGGCTCCTTCACAAAGATGCGCAGCACCATGGAGGTGTCGAAATAGTCGCGGTTGTAAACGTTCTCCTCATCGAAGTCCCAACCGATCTCCAGCAAAAAGCCGATGTCTGCCTTGCCCGTGGAGGAGAGCGTCGTCTCTCCCAAAGAGAGTCGGCCCGTGCCGTCCTCGATCTTGTCGGCAAACGTATAAACACCCATATACTCCCCATTGACGTACAGGTGCACGGGAACGTGCGTGGGCGTGTACTCCAAGCCCGAGAGACTCTGCGCCATGGTGTGTGCGACGCAGTTGCGGATCAGGCTCTTGTCCGTGTAGTTGGAGGCAAGCACCCAGTCGCGGTTTTTCTCCATGCCGAAAAGCTCTGCCCCTTGAGCGAGCTTCAGGCGGTACGCCTTTTTGGGGAACATGTTCCACGAGGCGTTGCCGCGGCCGCGCACTTCAGTCTCGTAAGAGACGCCGTCAACGGTCAGCGTCGCGCGAAGATAGGTGTTCTTTTCCACGATGGGCGCGCCGCCCTCGGTGTCGATCTCCACCACGCTCAAGCGGTAGTTCAAACGGTCGGAAAACACGAGACACGTGCGCGTCTGCTCGCCGTTTCGAAGCGTCAGCGTATTCGTCGCGCCCGGGTCAAGCGCGCCTTGGTAAAGCACCGCGCCGTCCTCGGCGTAAAGGGCAACACAAGCGCCCTCCAAAGAGGACTCGGAAAGATGCATGGGCAGGTTGATCTGACAGACGTTTGCGTATGCATAAAGCGTGGCGTCCTCGACGCTCTTGCCGTTCTTAAGCGTCACCTGCACGCGGCAGGCACGGGCGGAGAGCGAACCGCCGAGCAAGCCCTCGGGCTTTGCCCCGTTTACGGTTGCCACGTTGTAATACATGGAAAGCTCTGCGGAGCCGATGCGCGTCCCCTCCTCCAAAACGAGGGCGGCATTCGGTGCATCCACGGTGAAGACACCGGCAGAAAGAAAGTCCAAGCTTGCAGAGGCGACGGAAATTTCCCCCTCGTCCTCCGTTACGATGCGCAAAGCCCCCTCCCACGCACACTCGGCGGGCGCGTAAAGAACGCGAACGGGACGGGAGACTTCCAAAACAAAGTTTTCGGGGATCACAAAGGACTCGGTGATGCAAACCGTCGGGCGTGCCTCACTTTTGAAAAACTCACTTGAGTTTAAGATATTCGTAAGCTCATAAAATGATGCGGCGTAAAAGACGCCCTCCTCTTCCTCGTCGGGCAGGTCTTCAAGCTCGGGCAAATCGGGCGCAGAAACACCCTCCTGAGGCGCACTCGCGCCGCAGGAGACGAGACAAAACAGTACAAGCAAAAGACAGAAAACTTGTCGAAGTTCCATAACGCCCTCCCAATCGATAAGATTATACCAAATTCGCGCCCATTAAGCAACACAAAAAAAGCACCCCCTCTTTTGGGGGGTGCTTTTCGCTTGGCTGTTTAAAACGCGGTCCAGCCGCCGTCCACGGGCAGAATGGCGCCGCTGATGTACGAGGAATCGTCCGAGGCGAGGAAGAGCGCCGCGTTTGCAATGTCGCTCGTGCTGCCGGGCGCGGGCGCGAGTGCCTGCACGGGCTTAACGCGGGCAAAACCGTCCATGTTGGGCATGCCCATGGAAGTTGCGATCTCCGTGGAGATGCCGCCGGGGGCGATGACGTTTGCGCGGATGCCCTCCTTCATGTAAGTGTAGGCAACGTGACGGGAGTAGGCGTTGACCGCGGCCTTGGAAGCGCAGTAAACGGCGCCCGCAGCCTGATGCATGCTGCCGACGGAGGAGACGGTGATGATGTTGCCCCCGCTTTTCTGTTCCAAAAACACCTGACAGGCCTTGCGCATGGAGCAAAGAGGGCCGTACACGTTGATACCCATGACGTAATCGTACTTTTCGTCCGTGACGTCTGCCATGGCCGCCATATCGTCCATAACGCCCGCGTTGTTAACGAGCACGTCAAGCTTGCCGAACTCTTTCACGGCAAGGTCGATCATAGCCTCGTTGTCCTCGCGGCGGGACACGTCACCGGTGAAGACGACGAGCTTGCCGGGGGCATCCTTCAAAGACTCTTTGAGCGCGGCGAGACGCTCTGCACGGCGGGCGACCGCCACCACGTTCGCACCCTCACGGACGAAGAGTTCCACGATGTGTTTGCCCATACCGGCGGAAGCACCCGTAACGACGACGGATTTGTTTTCAAGTTTCATGCGTAAATCCTCCTAAAAACGTAAATGATCTTGGTTTCATTGCCTTTTATTATACCAAAGCGGCACTCCAAAAGCAACAAAAAAGGAAAACGCCCCGTTCTGCGGGGCGTTTTTTACTTCAAATTGATCTTTGCTTTTTCGAACACTTTCATCAAAAGCGTGCCGACGACAATGCCGAACACTCCCTGCACGGCGTTTGCGGGGACGTTGACGAGCGAGGCGGAAAAACCATAGAGAAAGCCCTCGAACACGAGGTAACCGAGCACCATCAAGACCTCTGCCAAAACACCGCTGAGGATTTGGGACGGCAGTTTTTTCATGCGCTTGTTCAAAAGGCCGAAGCCGTAAAACGCGACGAGCGCCATGAGTCCTTTGATGAGAAAGGTCGCGGGAGCGTACAGGGCGTAGCCCAAAAGCAAGTCTGCCAAAGCGCTTCCCAGCCCCGCGGCCAAGAAGCCGTACAACGGCGAAAGCGCAAAGCCCGCAAGCAGCACGACCGAATCGCCGAGATTGACGTAACCGTTCAGCGGAGACGGGACCTTGATGATCATAGTCGCCACACAGGCAAGTGCCGCAATGAGAGCGGCGTAAACAACTTTACGGATTCTGTTCATAATTCCATCCTTACTTACAATTCGATCTCGCAGGAGAGGTTCTCCACCAGAATGCGGTGGACCCCCTCGTTTTTGACGGTCTTCATATTTTCGTCAACGTAAGTGAAGTCCGCATCGGTGAGGGTAAACTCCACGGTCTTCTTCTCGCCGGGCTTCAGATTGACCTTTTCAAAGGCGCGCAATTTCTTGACGAACGGCGTAGTCGGGCAGTAGAGCATCTTCACGTACACGAGCACGCTCTCGTCAATTTCATAGCCGCCCGTGTTTTCCACGTCCACACAAACGGAAACGGTACCGTCCGCCGCCTTCTGCGCACGCAGATCGGTGTACTCCAGCGTGGTGTAAGAGAGACCGTAGCCGAAGGGATACCACGCATCGGGCGAGGCAAGCACGTAATCGCGGCCGGGAGAGGCAAGACTGCCGGGGCGCTTATAAAAGCCGCGCGCGGACACCTTGCAGTTGTAATAACACGGAATGTGACCCGCCGTCTGCGGCATGGACATGGAGAGCTTGGCGCTGGGCGTCTTGTCTCCGAAGATGAGGTTTGCAAACGCAGTGCCGCTCTGCTCGCCCGCACCCCAAGAGAACATGAAGGCGTTCACCCTCTCCACCTCGTTTTGAATGGTGAAGGGACGGCCCGCGTACAGCACGAGCACGGTGGGCTTGCCGATCTCGGCGATCTCTTCAAACAGGCGTTTTTGCGAGGGCAGGAAGTTCAAGTCGTGTGCGTCGTAGCCCTCACCGCAGGTGATCTCATCGTGGCGGAACGCGCCGCCGCCGACACCGCCGCCGGTATCGGTACTGTCACCGAGGACCAAAAGGACCACGTCGGCTTCCTTTGCCGCCTGCACCGCCGCCGCGACGTCCTCGTCCGTGGTGGTGATGTGGTTGCAGCCGCGCGCGTAGATCACGCGGTCTTCGCCGAGGCGAGCTTTCATGCCGTCGAGGAAATCCACGCAAGCTTGCGTCTGGCCGACGTAATCGCCGAGGAAGCTGTCGCGCGCGTTGTTGCCGATGACGGCAATTTTGCCGATCTTCTTTTCGTCAAGCGGCAGAATGCCGTCGTTTTTCAACAGCAGGATGGACTCTTCGTCCATCTTGAGCGCGAGGTTCTTTGCCGCCTCAGTATGCATATTCGCTCTCGCTTCTCTGTCTGCATAGGGATTCTCAAAGAGGCCGAGCTCAAACTTCAAAATCAAAATACGGCGCACCGCCTCGTCAATGAGGGCAGCGTCGATCTCGCCGTTCTTCACCGCCTCGCGGAATTCAAGGCCGTAGCAGCGGGGGCTCGGCGCCTCAATATCCACACCCGCGCGAATGGCCTGTTTGCCTGCGGTAAGGTAGTCCTTGGCGGAATGTTGGAAGGTGTGCAGCATGTGCATGGCACCCCAGTCGGAAATAGTCGTGCCCGTAAAGCCAAGCTCGCCGCGCAAAAGGTCGCGCAAAAGACGCTTGGAGGCGTGCACGGGCTCCCCGTCCACTTCGTTGTAAGCAGGCATCACGGACTTCACGCCCGCATCAATGCATTTTTGGAACGGCTCCACCATGACCTCGCGCAATTCGCGCTCGCCCACGTGATTGGGTGCCAGGTTGATACCGCCCTCCGGCACGCCGTAGGCAATGTAGTGCTTCGCGGTGGCGGCAACGCCCTCGTCCTGCACGCCCTTGACGTACTGCGCGCCGAGTTCGCCCGAGAGGTACGGGTCCTCGCCGTAGGTCTCCTGCGCTCTGCCCCATCTGGGATCGCGGGGGATGTCCACGTTGGGCGCAAAGACCTGACGCACGCCGATGGCGCGGCACTCGCGGCCGATGACGCGTGCCATTTCGTAAATATTCTCACGGTTAAAGCTACCCGCAAGACCGATGCACTGCGGGAAGACCGTCGCACGCTTGTTGTAGAGGCCGTGCAGGGACTCAAACGCCATGATCAGCGGAATCCCAAGGCGGCTCTTTTCCAAAAAGTGCGCCTGAATTTTATCCAGCGCCTCCTCGTCCTCAAGGTTGTCCAGATTGCCGAAAGTGCCGGCGCGCATGGGCAGATCCTTGTCTGCCTTCACGTCGTCGCAAAGCACGTTGAGACGCTCGAAAAAGTGCATTTGGTCAATCTTTTCATCCAACGTCATGCGTGAGAGAAGATCCTCCACACGCTCGCTGATCGGAAGCGATGCATTCTTATACTTTTCCATAAAACACCTGTTGAACATGGTTTCGTAACACGGCTCATTCCCGCTTTTTGCATTGTATCTCAGCCGTTTTTTGCATTGTAACACCAAAAAGAAAAAATAACAAGTTCCAAAAGAAAAAATTGCCCCGCAAATGCGGGGCAATTTAGACACTGCTCTTCCACCCGATCTTTCCTCAAACCTTCCGTTGCAAAAAAGTTGCAAAATCGCTTTCGGAATGGTGTCGGGTGGTTTTTAGTGCGTTTTTATGGCTGTTTTTGCGTTGTTTTATCTCCATTATCCACATTATACCGTCAAAGTGGTGTCAAAAGTGGTGTCACAAAATATGACTAAAAGCTTTTAAGTGTAACGTGTTTTTTAGATTAATTAAAATCTTCTGCATCAATGATCTTTTCACTAAAGTTTCCGTCACTCACAGGTGTTAATGTATATTCCCATGTATACTGTGTAAAATCACATATCTCATCATCCATTGAGTAACTGGTTTTTTCTCCAAATAGTTTACTCAGCCCATACCAATTCTTACCTGATGCAAAGTATACATACAAATATTCTGAAGGAACCCCTACAGTAACTGTATCTCCAGCTCTAACATAAAAGCTTAACCTCGTCACACCGCTCGCTGTCTTAAGTTTTACTATACATGACTCACTATGTGGTGCCGTAACTGTAATTTCTGATTCGTTGTAATATTCCTTTCCCTGTAAAACCTCTCCCGTTCTTGGAATAATGACATTAGCAGGTGGTGATTCCTTAGGCTCGCTATCAAATACACCTGCATCATCCATTATCATTAGCCCGATAGGAACGCAGAGCACTACCAAAATAATAAGAATAGGTTTTATTTTATCCCAAACGGAGAAAGTTTTTTTGGGGGGAGTTTTTTGTTGGTGGTCTTTCTGCGTTTGGAAGTTTTGCTGTTGTGTTTGGTATTTTAGCAGATTATCATATTCGTTGCGTAAAGTAGAGGATGAAAGTACTCGATATGCCTCATTTATTTGTTGCATTTTATGCGTTGCATAGGCTTTGTCACCTTGATAGAGATCGGGGTGATATTGTTTTGCTAATGCTTTATATGCCGCTTGTATTATTTCTGGCGATGCTGTAGGTACAACTTGCAAGGTGTCATAATGTGTCATAAAATACCTCTTTTTATGTTGTTACGATTCAAACTGTTGTCAAAGTGTTGTTACCCAACATAGCCAACAGTGCAAAAAGTGGCTTGGAATAAGGCTTCCAAGCCACTTAAAAACCTTATTGTATTATTCCCACTCGATGGTGCCGGTGGGCTTCGGAGTGAGGTCGTAGAGCACGCGGTTGATGCCCTCGACTTCGCTCGTGATGCGATCCGTGACCTTGTGAAGTACGGGATACGGGATCTCCTCGATGGTGGCGGTCATGGCGTCGGTGGTATTGACCGCGCGGATGATGGCGGGCCAGCCCTCGTAACGCATTTCGTCCTTGACGCCGACGGACTTGATGTCCGGAATGGAGATGAAGTACTGCCAGACGTGCTCGGCAAGGCCGGAGAGGTCGAATTCTTCACGCAGGATGGCGTCCGCCTCGCGCAGGGCGTGCAGACGGTCACGGGTGATGGCGCCGAGGCAACGCACGCCGAGACCCGGGCCCGGGACGGGCTGACGGTAGACCATGGCATGCGGCAGGCCGAGTGCCTCACCGACCACGCGCACTTCGTCCTTGAAGAGGAGCTTGACGGGCTCGACAAGTTCCATTGCCATTTCGTCGGGCAGACCGCCGACGTTGTGGTGGGACTTGACCGGTTTGCCGCTTTCCGCGGCCTTGATGCTCTCTAAAATATCGGGGTAGATGGTGCCTTGAGCCAAGAAGGAGATACCGGAGAGTTTTGCCGCCTCTTCATCAAAGACCTTGATGAACTCGCCGCCGATGATCTTGCGCTTCTTCTCGGGGTCGGAAACGCCCTCCAAAAGGTTCAAAAAGCGGTCGGTCGCGTCCACGTACACGAGGTTTGCGTCCAGTTCCTTGCCGAAGACCTCGATGACGGCCTCGCTCTCGCCCTTGCGCATGAGTCCATGGTTGACGTGCACGCACACGAGCTGACGGCCGATGGCGCGAATGAGCAGCGCCGCGACCACGGAGGAGTCCACGCCGCCGGAGAGGGCAAGCAACACCTTTCCGTCGCCGACCTGCTCTCGCACGAGTTTTACCTGCTCTTCAATGAACGCCTCCGCCTGTGCGAGAGTCGTGATGCGTTCCATGTTTTCCGGTCTTCTTGCAAATTCCATAAAAATCCCCCTGAAAATCAAATTGAAATTCTGTGTTTAGTATAATGAAAAAAGGTACGGTTGTAAAGAGAAAAAATGCATGCGGCGCGCAAAAATTTGCGCGCCGCAAAGCGTTAGTTTTTGTAGAAATTGATCAAACAGCCGTCCAGAAGAATTTGACGCTCCTCATCGGAGAGCGCGCCGAGTTTTCCGCTGTAACGCTCGCCGGTCAGTTTGCCGTCCTTTGAAGTGCGCAACACGAAGAAATCCACGCACTCGCGTTTCTCTTCGATCGCCGCGCGCGCGTCCTCAAACAGCACCCAGTCGCCGATCTCAAAGACATTCTCCTCCACGACCACAGGCAGCATGCCCCAGTTGATGAGGTTGGAACGGTACCGTTTGGTGGCGTAGGCACGGGCAAAGTTCGCCTGACCGCCAAGCACCTTCTGACAGCTTGCCGCCTGCTCGCGCGCACTTCCGTCGCCGGGACAGTTGGCAAAAATAGCACTGCCGAGCACCGTCGTCTTGGGATCGAAGCCCGCGACGAGGCCCTTGGCGGCGTCGTACACGTCCTTCAATTCTCCAAGCACCTCCACGGGGCAGGTCATTGCCGCGCGGGCGCGTTCCGCCTCGCGCACCGAAAGGGCGCGCGGAACGTAATCGGGGTCGCGGCGGGACAGAGCAAGGCGAGAGAGTTTTTCGGGGTTGGAGCGCAAAGACGAGGACTCGCCCGAGGGAAGGAGTTCGTCCGTGGTGGTCACCTCGTCCTCAATGACGCTTGCGATCTTGACAAGCAGATTGTCGGAGAGCGCGGGCTGGTCGGGCCAGTCGGTGATGTTCGGGCCGATGACGAGCTTCTCGTCCTTCAAGGGCTTGCCGAAACCGCGATAGACCTTCTTCTCGTACACGCTTGCGTCAAAGTCGAAGGCGGGGATCTCATCGGAATAGTCCAAGGTGTCCGCCGCGGTCAGGACGCCGCCCATCTTCACGGTGGCGGCAATGGAGCGCGCATCCATGAGGGCAACGGAAGAGATCTGCCCTTCACCGGGCTTGGCGCCCTCGCGCATCGGGAAGTTGCGCGTGGTGTGGCGGATGGAGAAGCCGCGGTTTTGCGGAGTGTCGCCCGCGCCGAAGCAGGGACCGCAAAAAGCGGTCTTCAGAACGATGCCGGACTCCATCAGGCGGGCGGAAACGCCCTTGCGCGCCATATCGAGCGCGATGGGCATGGATCCGGGATAGAAGGAAGCGGAAAGATTGTTCGGCGCACAGCCTTCCAAAATGTTGGCGCAAACGGCGAGGTTCTCAAAACTGCCGCCCGCACAGCCCGCAACGATGGCCTGATCCACGAGGAACTTGCCGTCAACGAGCTTGTCCAAAAGTCCCAGCTCGTGCGCGTTTGCACCGAGGGATTCGCGTGCGCGTTTTTCCGTCTCGTTTAAGATATCCGCCGTATTGGCAGAAAATTCGCGAATGGTGTACGCATTGGAGGGGTGGAAGGGCAGCGCGATCATCGGCTCCACCTCGGAGAGGTCAAGCACGATGGCGCCGTCGTAAAGTGCGGCGGGCGCGGGGCGCATCTCACGGTACTGTTCCCCACGGCCGAGGGTTGTCATGAACTCGCGCGTCGTCTCGTCCGTCACCCAGATACTGGAAAGACAGGTGGTCTCCGTCGTCATAACGTCAATGCCGCTTCTGTATTCCATGGAAAGATTCTTGACGCCCTCGCCCACGAATTCCATGATCTTGTTCTTCACAAAGCCCTTTTCATAGGTCGCGCCGATGATGGCAAGCGCAACGTCCTGCGGGCCGACGCCGTGGCGCGGCTCACCCTTGAGGTACACGCAGATGACCTCCGGCGGGGTGATGTCCCAAGTGCGGCCGAGCAATTGCTTTGCAAGTTCCGGCCCGCCCTCGCCCACGCCGAGCGTGCCGAAAGCACCGTAGCGGGTGTGGCTGTCACTGCCGAGGAGCATGCGACCGGGGGCCGCCTCACACTCGCGCATATAAGAATGGATGACTGCCAAATGCGGCGGGACGAACTCGCCGCCGAACTTCTTTGCCGCGGACAGACCAAAGGCGTGGTCGTCCTCGTTGATGGTGCCGCCGACGGCACACAGAGAGTTGTGGCAGTTGGTCAGTATGTACTTGACGGGAAACTCCGTAAGCCCCGAGGCACGCGCGGTCTGAATAATGCCGACGTAGGTGATGTCGTGGCTCGTCAGCGCGTCAAACTTCACGCGGAGAAGAGAGGGGTCCGCGGTCGTGTCGTGTGCGGAAAGCACGCTGTAAGCCATGGTGCCCGCGCGGGTCGGCTCGCCGTATCGGGCGGCGAGAAGTTCGTACTCTTCCCCCTCGCAAGGGACAAGGGTATTAGAATCAAACAATGCAATTTTGGTGTTTTTGAGTTCCATAAAACGCCTCACAAAAAACAGATTGTGCTCATTGTAGCAGAAAAGCCGCTTTTTTTCAATGCGAACGCGAAAAAAACTCTTGATTTTTTGCAAACCCTCGTGTATAATGTGCCTTGCGACCAAAATAGCACGGAGAGATGGCTGAGCTGGTCGAAGGCGCACGATTGGAAATCGTGTAGGCGTTAATAGCGTCTCGAGGGTTCGAATCCCTCTCTCTCCGCCAACAAAAAAAGAACCTTTGTCTACCAAGACAAAGGTTCTTTTTTTGAACTAAGTGTGCCTTGCGGCACGATAAGTACACCTTCGGTGCGTGAAGCAATGCTTCGCATCGTGAAGTGCCTGCGGGCGTGAGTGGCACACTTAACTTCACATTGTGCAAAGCACAATACTTCACAGCGGCGTTGCCGCTGCTTCACTTGGGCGAAGCCCAAACTTCACTGAATGTTGCTTGTTACAGATGTTTACGATATAATATATTTGAATAGGAGGTGTCACTATGTCAGAAAGCAAATTGAGAACGCAATCAATGGATTTTGCAGTGTCCATTATTAACCTTGTCAAACAACTGAAAGAAAAACGAGAATCCATTATTTCTAATCAAATCGGCAGAAGCGGTACTTCTATTGGTGCTAATATCCGTGAAGCACAATATGCTCACGGCAAAGCTGACTTCATTGCAAAATTGCAAATTGCTCTCAAAGAAGCCAATGAAACCGAGTATTGGTTAGAACTGTTATTCAAAACGAATTATATAACCGAAGAAGAATATAAATCCCTCGATTCTGTCTGCACAAGCGTTCGTGTTATGCTAATCTCATCCATCAACACCGCGAAGGAGAACTCTAAATGAAAATTGTTAGTTGGAATTGCGGTGGTAAATTTCGCGAAAAGTTTCAAGATATCATTGCTGTAGATGCAGACATATACGTTATTCAAGAATGTGAAAACCCTGCCGAATGTAAAAGTATCGCATATAGAAAATTTGCACACAATTATCTTTGGATTGGTGAAAATAAAAATAAAGGGTTAGGTGTTTTTGCAAAAAACGATATTCAGTTAAGGGAAAATAATTGGCAGAAATATTGCTTGCGAAACTTTCTGTCTGTACGCGTTAACGACCTCTTTGATTTGGTTGCTGTGTGGGCATGCAAGCCATATATAGAAGAATACTACATATATCAAAGTATCAATATTCCAAACTATACAACGCAAACTGTTATCATTGGGGATTTTAATAGTAATGCCATTTGGGATAAGAAGCACGATACGCGAACTCATAGTTCCGTTGTGCAACAGCTCGCCGAAATCGGACTGCATTCAGCGTATCATCAGATTAGCGGTGAAAAACAGGGTGAAGAAACTATCTCAACTTTTTATTTGTATCGACATAGTGACAAAGGTTACCATATTGACTATTGCTTTACTGGCAGAAGCAATATAAAAGATTTTCACGTCTTGCACAATATAGATTGGTTGGTAAGATCAGACCATATGCCTATCTTAATTGAAATTAGCAATAAATAAATTATCGGGTATACTTTTACTTACTTTACCTCGATTTTACTACGTTTAGTTACTCTTTCGCAAATAAAAAACAGTCACTTTACGTGGCTGTTTTTTATTTTTATGTGTTCTGAGAGAGAGGGGGGTTCGAAGGGCGCGGCTCTGCCCGCAGGCAGGCGAATCCCTCTCTCTCCGCCAAAAAAGAAGTAACTTTTGTCTACCAAAAGTTACTTCTTTTTTTATCCAAGCCGCAGGCTTGGTATATCATCACCGCGCGAAGTGCGGTGTATATCATCAGCCCCTTTGGGGCTGTATATCATCACGCGCCAGCGTGTATTTTCCTGCGGCTTGATGAGATACAACACTTCGTGTTGATGATATACAATGCTTCGCATTGATGATATGCAACGGCAAGCCGTTGATTTGTTCCCGAAAATGTAATATAATACAGTTAGATAAACTTGAATTGGTAGGTGAGATATATGTTTGATTATCAAAGACACTTTGATGCCTATTGTAATACCGAAGGGCTTGACATATATCTGTCATTTGATATGCCTTCCGGATATGAGGATGCATATGGAACATTTGACGTGACAACAAAAACCGTTTTTATCAATGATACAATTTTGAGAAATTCTCCCGATTACGAAAAATTGTTCTTTCTGTTCCACGAATTAAGACATGCAACCCAATATCTTGCACCAAACAAATTTGATGCTGCAATCAGTAAGAGCCTACAATATGTGATTATGTTTGATGGCACATGCTACAAACTGATTGATGGTGCTTATCATAGATGCAAATTAGATGGCGAAGAAGATTATTTTGTAAATCTGTATCTTGGACAACCATACGAAATTGATGCCAATACTTTTGCCTATGAATATACAAAAAGTATTTATGGGGATTCCGAACCGCTGAAGAAGTTATACGAGTTTTGTGTTCCGCATCAACCGATGCCAAACGAAATTTATGATTCTGTTTTTGCGTTGATTGACGAGAAATTAAAAGCAGAACCATAAAAATCCGTTATACAAATTCCAATTTATCGAACAGATCGCACACTACTTTTACTTACTCTTACCTCGATTTTACTACGTTTAGTTACTCTTTCGCAAATAAAAAACAGTCACTTCACGTGGCTGTTTTTTATTTTTATGTGTTCTGAGAGAGGGGGTGAGACGATTCCCCTCTCATTTGCTAATTTCTCTCTTTTCTGTTATACTAATAAAAACAGCGCAACGAAGAATGAAAAAGGAGAGACGAACATGAAACACGTTGTGGACGCCTTGATCGAGATCCCGCTCGGCTCCAAGAACAAATACGAAATGGACGAGAAGGGCAAGATCCGCCTGGATCGCGTGCTGTACGCCTCCATGATCTACCCTGCGGAATACGGCATCGTGGAAAACACGCTCGCACCCGACGGAGATCCCTTGGACATTCTCGTCATCTGCAGCGAGGCAAGCTTCCCCGGCTGCACCGTGCCCGCGCGCATTCTGGGCTACCTCTCCCTCATCGACGGAGGCAAGGTGGACTACAAGCTCATCTCCGTGGTGGACTGTGACCCGCGCTACGACGACAAGCAGGAGCTTTGCGACCTGCCGCCCTTCGTCTTAAAAGAGATCGCAAACTTCTTTGCAAACTACAAGGTACTGCAAGGCGTTGAGGTCAAGGTGGGCGAGTACCACGGCAAGGCAGAGGCACTGCAGATCATCGATTCCTGCAAGAACGCCTATCGCGCCGTAAACTGCTGAACGCAAAAAAGAAAATCCCGCACGTTCGTGCGGGATTTTTTATTCTTTTTCTCAGACTTCCACGCCGAGGAAGGCCTTTGCCGCAACGCCCACCGCGAAGGAGAGCACGGCCACGCCCACGGAGATGCCCGCCATTTCAAAGAAACGGGAGAAGAAGGGGCGGGAGAGCGCCACGGAGGTGTAATACGTAAAGACGAGAATGATAAGAAGCACGGCGAGGATCATACAGCACAGCGCCGCAATGCAATCGGAAAGCAGAAGGTACGGCAACACGAGCAGTGCCACGGTGATCAGATACGCTACACCCGTGTACGTACAGGACTTGAGGGCGTCCGTTCTGCCCTCACTGCGGGCGGAAAGGAACTCGCTTGCCGCCATGGAAAAGGTGGCGGAAATGCCGATGATGAGCCCCGAGAGGGCAATAAGCCGCGTATTCTGCAAGGCAAAGGTGAAGCCCGCAAGCGAGCCCGTAAGCTCCACGAGCGCGTCGTTTAAGCCGAGCACCATACTGCCGACGTACTGCAGTCTCTCCTCGTCCAGAATTTCCAGAAGCGCCGCCTCGTGTTCTTCCTCGTCGCGACGAATGGCAAGAGACTCCGGAACTTCTTCCGCCAGTTTTTCGTACTCGGCCTGTGCGCCCGCCTCGCCGCGCTCCATGAGCTTGACGGCGAAGGTGAAGCCGAAGAGACGCGCGAGAAGCTTGTACTTGAAGACCTTGCCCTTTTTCACCTTGAGGGAGACGCCGGTGTAGCCCTCCCAGACGGCGCAATGGGCAGCCTCTTCATCCGCCAGACGACAGAGCACCTCGCGGTTGTGTTCCCCTTTTGCAAATTTCGCAATTTCGCGGTAAATGACACTCTCGTTGAGTTCATTCTGTTGCATTTTCAACACGATCCGACGCGCGGCGTCGGAAATCACTTTTTCACTCATAAAAAAGACCTCCGAAGTTGTTGATTTCATCATACCGACAAGCGCGCAAAAAGTCAAGCCTTCCCCCACGCTTTTACCAAGTTCCTCCTGTGTGATTTTGTCACTTTACAAAGTGCGGAGAATGAGTATAATAAGAATAGAGTAAAAACCGTCCTGACACAAAGAAGTCTCTGCGTGAAAGGTGTGGCATAAAAAACCGCTTTTTTTGATGAAGCGGTAAGCCTTGCCGCATTCTGCCGCGCCGAGATCGGGCGCGGCATTTGTAATTTATGAGGTAAGTATGCAAAGCAGAGTAGCTGTCATCAGCATCATCGTGGAGCAGATCGAGAACACGGAAAAGATCAACGCACTCTTACACGAGTGTGCCGAATACATCATCGGACGCATGGGTCTGCCCTACCGCAAGAGGAGCGTAAGCATAATCTCCATTGCCATTGACGCGCCGCAGGACGTCATTTCCACCCTCACAGGCAAGATCGGCAAACTTACGGGCGTGAGTGTGAAAACCGCCTATTCCACGGTGATCTCCGATGAAACGTAGAGCCGAGGAACTCATCCGCGCGTTGTGGGAGAGGCGCTCGCTTGAAAAGCTCGAGTACGAAGAACTGCTCTCTCTGCGCGACGCGGACAGCGCGGCGCTCTTGCGCTCCCTCGCCAAAAAAGCGCGCGAGAGCACGTACCGAAACCGCGTATTCTTGCGCGCCCTGATCGAAATTTCCAACGTCTGCAAAAACGACTGTCTGTACTGCGGAGTGCGCGCGTCAAACAAGAACGTCTGCCGCTTTTCTCTGACGGACGAGGAGATCCTCTCCTCCTGTGCCGAGGGATACGCCCTGGGGCTTCGCACCTTCGTACTGCAAGGCGGCGAAGACGCACGCTTCACCGACAAGCGGCTTACAAGCCTGATCACAAACATCAAGCGCACCTGCCCCGAGGCAGCCGTCACCCTCTCCCTCGGAGAGCGAAGTCGCAAGAGCTACACCGCCCTTCGCAACGCGGGCGCAGATCGCTACCTTTTACGGCACGAGACGGCAAACGCGGCACACTACGCGAGTTTGCACCCCGAAAACATGCGACTCGAAACGCGCATGCGCTGCCTCTCGGACCTCAAAGAGCTCGGCTTCCAAGTCGGCGCGGGATTCATGGTGGGCAGTCCCAACCAGACGCTTTCCCACCTTGCCGAAGATCTGCAATTCATTGAGACCTTCCGTCCGCAGATGTGCGGCATCGGCCCGTTCCTGCCACAGCACGACACCCCGTTTGCAAAAGAACCTGCGGGCGACACGGATCTCTGTCTGTACCTGCTCTCCATTCTGCGCATTCTCGACCCTGCGCTGCTGCTGCCCGCAACAACGGCACTTGCCACGGCACACGAAAACGGTACCATCCTCGGTCTTGAGGCCGGCGCAAACGTCATCATGCCCAACCTCTCCCCGCGTCGCGCCAAAGAGAACTACGTGCTCTACGACGGCAAAAAGATCACCGGCGACCAAAACGCCGCAAATTTAGAAACACTCAAGCAAACCCTCGCCACGGCAGGCTACGTCCCCGACTTTTCCCGCGGCGATTACAGAAAGGAACACCATGGCACTCTATGATCCAAAATCCCTGAAAGCGGAAGAATTCATCTCCCACGAGGAGATCCTGGACACCCTCGCCTACGCCGAGGCACACAAAAACGACCGAGAACTCATCGACAAGATCCTGGAAAAAGCACGCCCGAAGAAAAACGGCGCGGGCTACACCTGTGCGGGACTTTCCCACCGCGAAGCAAGCGTGCTGCTTTCCGCAGACGACCCCGAAATCGGCCGTCGCATCGAAGAGATCGCCGAGGAGATCAAGCTTGCCTTCTACGGCACGCGCATCGTCATCTTCGCGCCCCTGTATCTGTCCAACTACTGTGTCAACGGTTGCACCTACTGCCCCTACCACGCCAAAAACAAATGCATTCCGAGAAAAAAACTGACGCAGGAAGAGGTGGCGCGCGAGGTCGTTGCCCTGCAGGATATGGGGCACAAGCGTCTTGCCATTGAGGCGGGCGAGGACCCGAAGAACAACCCCATCGAGTACATTCTGGAGTGCATCAACACCATCTACTCCGTCAAGCACAAAAACGGCGCCATCCGCCGCGTAAACGTGAACATTGCCGCCACCACGGTGGAAAACTACCGCAAACTCAAGGAAGCGGGCATCGGCACCTACATCCTGTTCCAGGAGACCTACCATAAGGAAAGCTACCTCGAACTGCACCCCACCGGCCCCAAGCACGACTACGATTACCACACGGAAGCAATGGACCGCGCCATGGAGGGCGGCATCGACGACGTGGGTCTCGGCGTGCTCTTCGGACTGGAGAGATACAAGTACGAATTCGCAGGACTTCTCATGCACGCAGAGCATCTGGAGGCCGTGCACGGCGTGGGTCCGCACACCATCAGCGTGCCGCGCTTAAAGCGCGCAAGCGACATTGACCCGACGCAATTCGACAACGGCATCGACGACGACACCTTCGCCAAGATCACCGCCTGCATCCGACTTGCCGTGCCGTACACAGGCATCATCATCTCCACGCGCGAGAGCGAAAAGGTGCGCACCCGACTGTTAAACCTCGGCGTCAGCCAGGTCTCCGGCGCGTCGCGCACGTCCGTCGGCGGCTACTCAAGCGAGGAGCGCGAGCACGACACGGAGCAGTTTGACGTCTCCGACACGCGCACGCTCGACGAGGTCGTCTGCTGGCTGATGGAGCAGGGCCACATCCCCTCCTTCTGCACCGCTTGCTACCGTGAGGGACGCACGGGCGACCGCTTCATGAGTCTGTGCAAGACCGGACAGATCGCCAACTGCTGTCACCCCAACGCGCTGATGACCCTTGCCGAATACCTCACCGACTACGCAAGCGAAAAAACGAAGTCCGTCGGACGCGCACTCATTGAGCGCGAACTGAACAACATTCCGAACGAAAAGGCACAAAAGATCGCACGCGAAAACGTGCGCGCCATCTACGAAGAAGATCGCCGCGACTTCAGATTCTAAGGAGAACTTATGTCCCTGACTTCCACCCCAAAAGCAGAGAGGCTTCACATCGGCTTCTTCGGGCTTTGCAACGCGGGCAAATCCAGCCTGATCAACGCCGTCGCAAACCAAAAGCTCTCCATCGTCTCCCCCACGGCGGGCACCACGACGGACACCGTGCAAAAGGCCATGGAGCTGCCCCCCCTCGGCCCCGTCGTTCTCCTGGATACCGCGGGCTTCGATGACACGGGCGAGCTCGGCGCACTGCGCGTGCTTGCCGCACAACAGGCGCTCGACAAAGTGGACGCCGCCGTGCTCGTGCACGACGCCGCCCTCCCCCTCTCCCGCGAGGAAAAGACCTTTTTGGAAAATGCCGAAAACGCAAACAAAAAGACGCTCGTCGTCTGCAACAAATGCGACCTTACCGAAGGGCGCGAAGAGGGCATGCTCTACGTTTCCGCCGAAACGCAAGAGGGCATTGAAGACCTCAAGGCGGCACTTGTCAAACTGCTTTCCGACAGAGAAGAAAAATTCATCTTAAAGGACCTCGTGCAAAAGGGCGATCTCGTCCTGCTGGTCACTCCCATCGACGAGGCGGCGCCCAAAGGGCGCATCATCCTGCCGCAGCAGCAGACGCTGCGCGAGCTTTTGGACCTGCACGCCACCGTTCTCTTCTGCCAACCGCAGGAGGTGGAACAAACGCTTGAAAAATTGGCACAAAAGCCGCGTCTTTGCATCACCGACTCGCAGGCCTTTTCCGCCGTGGCAAAGAGCTTGCCCGAAGAGATCCCGCTCACCTCGTTTTCCATTCTCTTTGCACGCTACAAGGGGGAGCTTTCCACCCTCGTACAAGGCGCAAAGGCATTGAAAAACCTGAAGGACGGTGCGCAGGTGCTCATCTGCGAGGGATGCACGCATCACCGCTCCTGCGGGGACATCGGCACGGTGAAACTGCCCGCCGCCATCCGCCGCCTGACGGGAAAAGAGCTCTCCTTCTCCTTCACGCAGGGTTCTGACTTCCCCGTTGACGTCACCAAGTACGACCTCATCGTCCACTGCGGGGGCTGTATGCTCGGCGAAGCGGAGGTGAAGGCCCGCATGAAGCGCGCCACCGATTGGAAGACGCCGATCACAAACTACGGCATTGCCCTTGCCGCCGCAAGCGGGATCCTGCCGCGCGCACTGTCTCCCTTCGGCATCACGCTGTAAAACGCAAAACAAAAAGGACACGCAAAAGGCGTGTCCTTTTTCTTTTTTGTTGCCCCGCCGCTGCCGTGTATCCGCAGATAAAACCCTGCTTCAGCAAGGGCGGTGTCCGCTTTCCCGATTTCCTCGCTTCCAACGTCCGCGCGCAGAAGGCACGCGGGAGGCCTGCAATCCTCAGGAAAATATGGACTCCATTTTTCATTCGTAGGTTTATAAAACAGATATCACGTACAGGGCAGGAAAACCGTTTGCAAACTTAGTTTGCGCTTTCTTCCTCGTCGTATTCCATCATCAGCTCGTTGTCAAAAGCTTCCGCAACGCGGTCGAACTCCGCATCGTCATCGATGGTGATGAGCACCTGCTCGTCATCCTCGGTCTCCTCACTCTTGAGAATGATGTATTCATCCTCCTCGCTGTCGGTGGGAACGAGTGCATAGTATTCGTTGCCCTCAAATTCCATGACGGCAAGAATGTCAAAGTCTCTCTCCACACCTTCTTCGTCGGTGAGGGTCACGGTCTCAAATTCGAATTCATGCTGTTCCATAACGGTTCTCCTTACTTATTTTTCTATGTTTATTGTACCGAAAACAACCCCGCTCGTCAAGAGCGAACTGTGTCGGATTTACGCAAGATCCAGCCACTCGCCGTTTTGCGCCCTGAAAGTTTCGTAACGGGAAAGCAGCGCGTCGTTGAAAGTCGGAAGATCCGCCTCGTGCACAAGCGCCTCGCCCGAGGCAAACGCGTGCACCATGAGGTCGTTTATATCCTTGGAATAATGCGTGTAATCCTTGTAATTATCAAGGTCTGCCGTCTCGGCAATGGCCTGAAAATCAAAGAGCTTCATATTCCCGTATTCGGAGACCGCGGAAAGAATGTACTTGCGCACCGACAAATACGCCTCCATTTCCCCGGTCTGAGAGACGCGCTCCCAGAAGATCTGCGAGTACGGCGGCAAAAAGACCACGCATTCTTCAAACTCCGCACAGTCAAACAGCTCCAGAACCGCGTCCACGTTCTTTTGCATGCGGGCGACGATCTCTTCCGTCGTGTCAGAGGTCTTTGTGCAATTTGCCGCGCTCTTGCGGTAATCGGAGATCAGGTACTCTTTTCCGTACTTTGCGTCTTCATGCCACTCGGCAATGCGATCAATATCGCGCGTGGCGTAAAAACGCGGAATCTCGTAGCCCACGGCATCCAGCACGGAAAAACCCGCGTTGACCGGCAAGAGGCGCATCCACGTCTCGTACCCGCACAGGTACTTAACGTCATTTAAGACGTCATCGTCGTAAAGATAGGTCGCGTAGGTCTTCAGGTCGTCGCCTTCCTTATTCATACTCGGAAGATCCAGACAGACGAAGACGGTCTTCGCCTTGCCTTCCTTTTTGAGCAGATCCACGGTCAGGCGCATGCCTTCCACGCTCATACCGCCGACGGAGAGCTTGACGGGGTCAACACCGAGTTCTTCCCGCATCAGGGGCATGTCGAAATTCTGCGTCATACTGCTGCCGACCACCGCGGCGTCGTACTCGGCGTTCTTGGCAATGCCGGGATTGATAAAGCGGTAGTTGTTGATGATCAGTCGGTCTTCCGGCATACGGTAATATACGTACGGGTCGTACCAAAAGACGACCAGTGACATCACGAGAAGCACGGCAAGCGACAAGGCGAAAAACGAGAGCAAAAACTTCTTTTCGCTCATGATCTTCTTTTCTTTTTGCACTTTCATCATCCACCTCATCAGAAATTCACGTAGATAAACGTAGACAGACGCGACAAATGTACAAAGGAGAGCACAAACAAAAACACGAGCCAACAAAGCGTCTTTTTGTCCAAAACGAGACTTTGCGCCTTGCGGTAAGCGTTCTCAAAGCAGAATACCGCGACAAAGGAGACGGCAAGCATCCCCAAGACAAAGGCCACAGCCAAGGGCGTCGGCAGACCAATGATGCCATCCTCTGCCAAAACGGAAAACTGCGAGAGACCGAGCGAGGAAAAGCGGAAGAGCCCGCCGTAGATCTTCGCGGCGCCCTCAAGCGTCGGCGCGCGGAACAGCACCCACAAAAGATTGACCGTAAGGAACGTGCCGATGACGCGAAGCGTCTTTGGGATCTTCTCCAAAAGCGGCATTGAGATGCGTTCGAAGACCTGGATCGCACCGTAAATGACACCCCAGAGCACGAAGGTCCAGCTGGCACCGTGCCACAGACCGGAAACGGCCATGACGAGGAAAATGTTGAGACAGGTGCGTGGGAGACCGCGGCGGTTTCCGCCGAGCGGGATATACACGCAGGTCGTCAGCGCACGGCCGAGCGTCATGTGCCAGCGTCTCCAGAACACGGTGCAACTCTCCGATTTGTACGGGGAGTCGAAGTTTTGCGGCAGATCAAAGCCGAACATCTGCGCGATGCCGAGCGCCATATCGGAATAACCGGAAAAGTCGAAGTACAGCTGGAAGGTGTAAGAGAGCATCACCGCCCACGCGGCGGGTGCACGCAGAGCCCCCTCGTAGGCAAAGCCGTTGTTGACAAAAATGGCAAGCGTGTCGGCAAGCACGAGTTTCTTGGCAAGACCGACGACGAGCAGGTACAGACCGCGGGTGAAACGCGCGGTGTCGAATCTGCGTCTTGAAGGATCCTCGATCTGCTCCGACATGACGGACCAGTCCACGATCGGGCCGGACGAACGGTACGGAAAAAACGCCAAGAACAGCGCGTAAGTCAGAGGGCTTCCCACCCGATATTTTTCCTGATACACGTTGACCAGAAGCATGAGCTGCTGGAAGGTAAAAAACGAGATGCCGAGCGGCAAAAAGATGTTGACCGCGGTAAAGTCCTTGCCGAAGAGAGGCAAAAGATTCTCCGCAAAAAAGTTGTAATACTTGCAGTACGCCAAAAGGCCCACTTGAATGACAACGCCCAAAACCAAGGCCGTCTTTCTTTGCGCCTTTGTCTGCGCCTTACCGAGCCACAGAGCAAAAAGATACGCAAGCGTACCGCTTGCCAAAAGCCAGACAAGGTGCAAAACGCCCGCATAGCCGATGAAAACAAGCGATGCGGCAAGCAAAAAAAGACGCTGCCAAACGGGGTTTTTGGCGCGGGAGAGCGCAAAATAACCCAAGAGTGACAGCGGCAAAAACAAGAACAAAAACAGGTAAGTCGAAAACGTCATAAAAACTCCTTACTCGCTTTTTCCCGTGATGCGAAGCACGGTAGGACGGTGCCCGACGTAGGGCAAAAAGACCTCGCGGATCGCGCGGGTGGCGATCTTCAGGGTGGAGGTGTTCTTCAGCGGGTGGCAGCGGATATACTCGGCGTTGTAGATATCCTCGTCCACCAAGAGCGTGATGCGGCGCGCCTTATCGTACATGAGGCCGAGGATGCTGACCGATCCCGGGGTGCAAGAGAGCATCTCCCGCATTTTCTCCGGGCTTGCAAACGACAGGCGGGACACACCGAGAAGTTTGGACACCTCGGCGGTACGGAAGGGCTTATCCCCCGCCATCATGAGCAGGTAGAACGCCGTTCCTTGGCGATTTTGCAAAAACAGGTTCTTGCAGATGTGCACGCCGATGACGTCCTCCACGAGGCGGCAGTCCTCAATGGTATCCGCCGCGTCGTGGTCAACGCGCTCAAAATCGATCTTCAGTTTTTCCAAAAGTGCATAGCACTCCCGTTCCGTTTCGGTGCGCTCGCCGAGATTTTCCGGCGCGCCGCGGTACAGGGTGGGATCGATGTAAAAACTCATTTACGCAAAGTAGTCCTTCAGTTCTTCGGCAAGATCGCACTTCTCGAAGGAAATGTTGAGGTCCTCGCGGCCCAAGTGGCCGTAAGAGGCAAGTTGCTTATAGATGGGACGGCGAAGATCCAGACGGGTGATGATGCCGCGCGGAGAGAGGTCGCAGAGGGTGGTAAGCGCCTTGGCGATCTCTTCATCGCTGACCTTGCCGGTGGAGAAGGTGTCCACGAGCACGCTGACGGGCTGTGCCACGCCGATGGCGTAGGCGATCTGCACCTCGCACTTGTCTGCGAGGCCTGCCGCTACCACGTTCTTTGCCGCGTAACGCGCCGCATAGGAGGCGGAACGGTCCACCTTGGTGGGGTCCTTGCCC
>JAFYLE010000046.1 GCA_017537265.1 Clostridia bacterium
CGCTTTTGGGGTGTTTTGTATCAGGTCGGCACGCTTTTGGTTTCCACGGTGCTCGGCGCATTCTTTTCCGTGGTGCTCATGCTTGAATATCCGACGAGCGGCGCGGTCTTGGTGGGCTTTTTGCTCCTCGGCGCGCTTTCTGCAAGCGGGACGTTCGCGTTGTTTGACGCCGTGTTTTCGCGTTTTTTGAAGACGGAAAAGCTCTGGAGGATCAAGATCAACTCCTTTTCGCAGGACACCTCCACGCTCGTCGTCTATCCCGCCGTGGTACACAGCATTGCGGAGGTGGAGGAACTTTCCGAGCGTCTCTGCCGCGCTGCATACGCCTCTTATGCTCCGCAAAAAAGTGAGGAGCATCTGTCGTTTGCTCTGCTTTTGGATCTTCGTGAATCCAAGAGAAAGACCCAAGGGGAGGATGCCGTTCTTCTGCACGCGGCCGAGAACGCGATCGCACGGCTCAATGAAAAGCACGGCAATTTCTTTTATCTGTTTACGCGGGACCGTACGCGCTCTTCTGACGGCGTCTTTCGCGGTTGGGAGAAAAAGCGCGGCGCCATTCTTTCACTCGTCGCTTTTTTGCGGGGCAGGGAGAGTGAATTGCGCCCCCTGGTCGGAGACGCAAAGAGGCTTTTGGGTACGCGCTACGTTCTCACGCTTGACGCCGATACCGTCCTCACTCCGCGCGCCGTGCACGAGCTCGTGGGCGTGATGGCCCATCCGTTGAATGCGCCCGTGCTCTCGTATCGGAACGGTGCGGTACGCGTGGAACGGGGCTACGGCGTTTTGCAGCCGCGCATTGCCCCCACCACCGAGAGCGCGGCAAAAACGCTTTTCTCCGCCTTGCACCGCGGTGCGGGCGGCATGACGGCGTACGAGGGCGCGGCCTTTGACCGCGCACAGACGCTTTTTTCACACGGTCATTTTTGCGGCAAAGGGCTCTTTTCGGTCGATGTCTTCGATGCCGTTCTGACGGATGCTTTCCCGGACGAGCGCATCTTGAGCCACGACCTTTTGGAGGGCGCGCGCCTGTCCTGCGGCGCCGTGCTCGACGTGGTGCTTCTGGACGATACCCCCGCCACCGCCCGCGAGGAGAGTGAACGCGCGCACCGCTGGTGTCGCGGGGACGTGCAAGCCTTGTTTTTCTCGGGATTTTTCGTGCGCGACCGCTACGGCCACCGCAAGCCCAACCCCATGTCGCTGTATTACCGCGGCGCCCTTTGGGACAATTTGCGCCGCGCGCTCATACCCGTTTTTTCGGCAATGCTTTTGTTGCTTTCGGTCTTCGTCGGCATATCTTCTGCGCGCGTGTTTATTCTTGCCGCTCTCATGCCGTACGTTGTGCCGAGCCTCGTGGACTTCTTTTACCTTGTTTGCACGCGCCGTGCAGGCGGCGTTTTTCGCCGCTTCTTTTCGCCGATCTTCGTCGGGATCCTGCAGCGGTTTTTGAATCTCGTCTATGATCTGAGCGGGTTGTTTTTTGAGGCAAAGAATAATCTGGACGCCATTTTGCGCGCTTTGTGGCGCACGTGCGTTTCGGGCAAAAAGACGCTTGAGTGGCGTACTGCCGCCGAGGGTGCCCGAGCTAGGGATTCGGGGGTGTTTTCTTACGTAAGGCGCCGCTTCGTGTCTGTTTTGTGCGCGCTTTTTTTGCTTGCCTTTTCGTCATCGGCCACCGTGCGAATTCTCGCCGTGCTTTCGTTCTTGCATCCCTTTTTTGCCTCTTTTCTTTCCTGCAAGAGAAGGGAAAGACCCTCGCTTTCTCCCCGCGATAAAAAGACGCTTTTGGACTACGCGCAAAAAAGCGCGGAGTTTTTCGTCAACGAGGTGGGGGAGAATACGTCGCACCTGCCTCCGGACCACGTCAATTTTGCGGCAGCAACGACGGCGCTTCGCACCTCTCCGACGAATATCGGCCTGTACCTCGCCACCTTGACCGTTTTGCCGAATTTCGGTGCGCTGACGCTTCAGCAGGCGCTCTCGCGCTTGGGAAAGAGCGTTTCTTGCGTGGAGCGTTTGCCCAAATGGCGCGGGCTTCTTTACAATTGGTACGATCTGAAAACGCTTGCACCGCTCTCCGACTACGTTTCCTTGGTTGACTGCGGCAACTTTCTTGCCTCTCTTGCTGTCGTGCGCGGCTTCTTGGAGGAGTGTAAAGAGGCAGGAGAGGACGTAGAGGATTTGTCTTTGCGCGTCGGGCGGCTTTTGGATTTTGCAAGCCTCAAGCCTCTTTACCGTCCCTCGCACACGCTGTTTGCCATCGGATACCGCGCGGACGAGGGCAAGTTTGACAACGCGCATTATGACCAGTATATGAGCGAGGCGCGCCTGTCATCCTTCTTTGCCGTCGCGCGCGCAGAGGTGCCCCTTCGCCATTGGTCGGCGCTTCTCAGACCGCTGATCTTGCGCTCGCGCCACCTCGGTCTTGCCTCTTTTTCGGGCACGGCCTTTGAGTATTTCATGCCGTGTCTGTTTTTGCCTATCGCTCGCGCAGGCATGGAGGAAGAGGCGCTTTGCACCGCCGCTTTCGTGCAGAAGCGCGCGGCGGTCAAAAGTCCGTTCGGACGTGTGTTCGGCGTCAGTGAGAGTGCGTTTTTCGCCACGGATCCCTCCGGCGACTATTCGTATCGCGCAAACGGCATCGCCGCCCTTGCACTTTCCGGCAGCACGGCGGGGGAAACGGTCATCAGCCCTTATTCCTCGTTTTTAATGTTGCCCGTCTTGGGCTCGGCTGCCGTATCGAATTTGCGCCGCCTTTCAAAGCTCGGCCTTTTCGGCACTTACGGTTTTTATGAGTCTGCAGAGGTCGGCCGTTTCGGTGCGGACGTGGTCAGAAGCGTTTACGCCCACCATACCGGTATGATCCTGCTTTCCGCCGCCAACGCCCTTTTCGACGGCGTCGTCTGCCGCAGATTTGTCAAGAACGAGGAATTCTCGGCCTTTTTGCCGCTCGTTTCCGAGCGCATCCCCGCAGAGGGGCGAGTGCATAAGACGGACGCTGTTGCCGTCGCCCGCCCTTCTTATCGGGACTTTGTAAGATGTAAGACCGTCGGGCGCGAGGAGGTCTTTGCACAGGTGCTCCCGGCGAAGGATGCA
>JAFYLE010000047.1 GCA_017537265.1 Clostridia bacterium
CTGCCGCGCATGAAAAGAAGGTCGACGCGTATTTGAAGCGGTACGGGACAAGCAAGGTCCGCGCCTGGACCTACTGGCGGGATGCCTGATTGCCTTCTGCCTTCTGCGGCCCCGCCGGAGGACGGGACCCGGAGCGACGCCGGGGCGGGGCCTTCTGCCGATCACGGCAAAAAATAAACCACGGAGGAAAAGAAAATGAAAATCACGGGAAAATGCTTTACAATCACGGTAACGGACGCGGAAATCAATACTATTGTTGCCGCCTTGGAAGAGTACACGGCGGAGCAGCGGAACGAATGGAAGGCGGACGCGCTGCCCTATGAAAAGTTTGCTGCGATCCGGGAGTGCCGCAACGCGTTCGCCGCAATCATCGGCAAATACTATATTGGCGCGGACGCATGATGCGGCTTTTCTGCCCCTTCTGTGCTTTCCTTATTGACAATTATACCACAATGTGATATTATCAGATTATCAGATATTTCGGAGGCAAAAACAATGATTGACTACCGTTCTGCGGAAGATGTTAAAAAGGCGGTCCGCTCTGCGCTGAAAAATGAAGGGCTGACCGTGGCCGCCCTGGGCGAACGCCTTGGGCTGACGCAAGGAAATACATCCCGGTTGATAAATCGGATCAACCCGTCGTTTAATGCCATGCGGGATCTGTCGGCAGCTATCGGATATAAACTTGTGTTTGACATTGTGCCGGAAGAAAAGGAAGGTGAGGAAGATGGCGAGGCGTAAGAAGCAGGCAAGCCTTTCTGCCGAATTGTTTGAAGTGTTCGCCGCCATAGTCAAGGTTATGCTGGCGGCTATGGTCGAGGTCATCAAGTTCGCTGTTCAGGTCATCGCGTGGTTTGTGCCGAATCTGTTCAATGGTCTGTGGGCGGTTCTGCGGTGGATTGGCCGTGGGATCGTGTGGGTGTTCAAGGAAAATGCGCGCGAGGTCAAGGAACTGGATGCCGTGCGGCGGGCGAAACTGGAAGCGGCGCGGGCGTGGCGGTACGAAACCGCTGACGAGGTCGAGGAAGAATACGAGGTCACGGATGAAACCGTTCTGCCCCTTCTGCCGGAAGCGGTCGAGGAGTTGCCGCCGATTGAGTTCCGCTTCATCGGATCGGTGGACGAGGTCGAGGCGGTCGAAGTCAAAGACGATGGTGCGGATGAGTGGGTTCTGTCCACTATGCCGTGGGACACCGTGGACAAGGCGCGGAAGGTGCTTGAGCGGCGGCTGAAGGCACTTGAAGACCGCAGGGCGAAGGCTGAATGGGTCAACAGGGTGGACGAGGTCACTTGGACGAGATACCAAAACACGAAGGCCTGGCGCGGTCTTCTGTGGGAAATCAATCACACGCAGGCGCAACTTGAAATGCTGGGTGCGGAATGATGAAAGAGAGGGGATAAACCCCTCTCTTTTTTTATTGCCGGGAATCCATACGCTACGCGCCCATTTTGCCATTCTGCCCCTTTCGGCGGACAATCTGCCACCGAAGCGGTTAAAATCGATCCTGGGGCATTTTAGGCGGCTTCTCGCGTGTGTTATGCGTTTGTGTCATACTCACACGCGGGTCCGCGTTTCTGTGTATCGTGTACTTCACGCGGGTCACTTCAGTTAGCGGCGCAATTTCCGCGCTGATTTCGATGAGTGCCACATTGCGCGGTTCGGGCGCGATTTGTTCTGCGTCCGTTATTATGGACTTCCCAACCTCCCGCAAGTGCTTCACCAGGTCTTCGCGGGAAAGAATGTACTCCGGGCGTTTTGCTTTCGCTTCAATCGTTTCCACCATCCTCTTCGTCCTCTTTCTCCAAAAGTTTATAA
>JAFYLE010000048.1 GCA_017537265.1 Clostridia bacterium
CAATCCTCGGTTATTTGCAACGCGGAGGCAGCCCCACCGCCAACGACCGTATCCTTGCCAGCCGTCTGGGCGTAGCTGCCGTTGATGCCCTTCTTGAGGGCCAGCGCAATGTAATGTGGTGACGGTTGCGGTGCCGAGGCCGGCGTTGACGGTTTTGTCAATGAGAAGCATGGTGTCGCCGTCGATCTTGTTGTAACCGAAGGGGGCCTGCACTTCGCGTACGTAGTAGGTGCCTTCGGCAAGACCGTCCACAGTGATGGTGCCGTCGGTCGCATCGGAGGTGAAGACGGTAGCCAGCGTGCTGTCGGTGGTGAAGAAGTTGCCCTCTTCGGTGACGTTGAGGAACTCCTTGCCTTCGGCGCCGTCACGCAGGATGACGAACTTCGCGCCGCCCAGAGGAGTGGATGCGGTGTCCACTTTGTAGATGACGAGTCCGTAGGTGTAGACCTTGACCTCGATCTCTTCGGAGAGACCCGTGCTGTCTTCGTCGGGGCTGTTGGAGTACTCAAGGTAGAGACGGTTGGTGTTGTCCTCGCTGAAGGCGATGGCGTTTTTGTTGAGGGTCGCGTCGTAGGTCACGTGCAGAGCGGTGAGGGCCTCGGTGTCGCTTGACGGATAAGTAAGTTCGGTCAGGTCGGCAAAGGTGATGTCAAGGCTCGTGGTGCCGTCCGCGTTTGCGGTGACGGTGACGGTGTAGTCCACGTCCACGGTGTAGGTGGAGTCGTAGTTGTCGTTTGCAAAGATGCGGATGGTCTCGGGCTTGATGGTGAGACCGGCGCTCAAGGTGTCGTGGAAGATGAACTCAAAGGAGTCGTACTTGTCAAAGTTGTACACGGTGCCGTCGTTGCCCACGGTGTTGCCGGGGAAGTTGCCTTCAAGGTGGAAGGTCACGTCTTGGCCGATGGTGGTGTTGACGCTCTCATCCCAGGTGTAGGAGCCGAGGTCGGTCGCGTCCTCGGAGGGGAGGGCAACGTCCTTGTCCGGGGTGGGAGTGGTGTACTGCTTGAGGTTGAGCACGGTGGGCTCGTTCAAGCGGGTGATCTTCATAAGGAAGGCGGTGGAGGCGGTGTTTTCGCCTTCCACGGTGCCCTCGGCGTCACGCACCAGGTAGTAACCGGGCTTGGTGATGGAGAGGGTGTAGGAGTTGTTGTTTGCGGTGTCGCAAACGTTTGTGGTGGCGTCTGCGGCATCGAGGTAGGGTGCGATCTCTTTGGCGAAGGCCGCGGCGGCCGCCTCGTCGGTCAGGGTTGCCACAATGTCGTCCACGTCGTTTTCGGTGCTGTACTTGGAAAGCAGAGCAGCCTTGCCTTCGGCGGAGATGCCGGTGCCGAAGTCAATGTTGGCGAGGATTGTTTCGACGTAGTTTTCATCTTCGTCGTACTTTTCAAAGAGCGTGCCGACAAAGATCTGGTAGGCCTCGTAGGTGTGGCCGAGAGGCGCGTTTTTGATCACGATGGGGTATACGTCCTCCGCCGCGACGAGAGTCGAAAAGCTGAAGAGGACAAGTAAGGTGGCCAAAAGTATGGAGAGTGATTTTTTCATTGGCATGTTTCCTTTGATCATTTGGGTGTGTGGTAGAAAAATTTCTTTTTTTATTGATTATTCTTGAGTGCTGCGCCGTTTGGCGACGGCAGTGATGCCAAAGCCGAACAGCATCAGCGCGCCCAGGGCGTAGATGAGGGTCGTGCCCACGCCGCCCGTGGAGGGAAGCACGAGGCCGCGCTCGTTGACGACGGTCAGGGTGTAAACTCGGTTTCCGTCGGTCGGCAGGCTGTAGTCGTGCAGACCGTCCAGTTTGTTGTAGCCGGCGGGCGCCTTAACCTCAAATACGGAGTAGATGCCGCGGCGCAGACCCTCAAGCAGGATCTTGCCGTCTTCGTCGGAGATGAAGACCGTGGCGTCCTCTCGGTTCTTGGTGTAGGTGTAAGTGCCGTCCTTGTTTTGGATGAGCCAAAGCTCGGGGGTGTCGCTGACGTCATCGTCGTCCAACTTCCAACCGATGACAAACTCGGCGCCGGAGAGTGCCGTGCCGTTCTCGTCGGTCTTGGTCAGGTCGGCAATGCTGAGGCGGAAGGTGTCTTGCGCGGGCGGGGTGGAGCCCATCCCGTCGCCACCGTAGCGCGGGTCGTTGGTGTAAAGACCGCACACGGTGTTGACGATGTCTTCTGCCGTGGGGGATTCGGTGGTGACGATCACGTCGTAGGTGACCGTCAGCGTAGTCAGCGCCGCCTCGTCTGCATCGGCGTAGTCAAGCTGCTTTAAGTCGATAAGGTCGATGCGGAAGTCGCGGGCGGGGTTGTATTCGTCCGGCGGATAGGAGTACACGGTGAAGAGGTCGCTTAAGATCTCAATGATGTCCCGTCCGTCTGCGTTCTGACAATAATTGACGTTGTAGTGTTCGTTTTTCAAGGGAGTGGCACTGCCGTTGGCGTAGACCTTGATGCTGTAAGGATCCACCTTTAAGTACGCAGGCAGAAGGTCTGCGAAGTAGAAGTAGTAGCGGTCAAACAGGTCAAAGTTGTGGACCTTGCCGTTTTCATCCACGTAGTTTCCGGGGAAGGTGGCAGTCAGTGTGTAGGTGACTCGGTCGCCGTAGCAGGCGTAGTCGGAGGGGAGCGTGCCGTTCTCGTCCAGCGGGTTCTTCACGTGGCTCTGTTTGTCGATCTCGGGATCGGTCGGCTGTTTGATGGTGACTACCGTGTTCTCATCCGCTCTGGTCGTGGCGAGGATGTAGGCGGAAACGCTGGTGTGTCCCGCGTAGATGCCCGGGTCGATCGAGGAGTATTTTTCGCAGATCAGGTAGTAACCGGGGTCGTCGTAAGTGAAGATGTAAGCGCCGCTTTCCTCGTTGTACTCCTCGGTGGGCTTTAAGGGGTTTTCCACTTCCCATTCGGAGATCTTGTCGATGAGTTCACGCAGTTCGCGGTTGGTCAGCTCGGTTTCGGAGAGCAGCTTTGCGATTTTTTGGGCGGCAAGCGGGTCTTGGTAGTAGTCAAGCTCGGTCCCTGTTTGGTCTGCATACCATTCGGAGAAGATCCATTTGGCGTTGTCGGAAGCACTCTTGCCCCAGGTGACGTTGGAGAGCACGGTCTCCACGAAGTTGCCGTTATCATCGTAGATGTCCGTCGGCGTGCCTGTGAAAAGCTGGTAGGCGCGGTAGTTGTGGTCCTTGATGGCGTTCATCAGGATGATGGAGGGCGCGGCGGTCTCGGGCACGGCTGCGGTGTAGCCGTATTCGGGGATGAAGAGGTCGTCCTGTTTGCCCTGTGCGGCTTCCCAAGCCGCAAGGTCGTACACATACTCGATCGTGTAATCGGCCAGCTCGTAGATCTGGTAGCCGATGTTAAAGTCGAAGTAGGCACGTGCCACGCGCGGGGACGCGTTGTAGTCTACCCAGCGGGCGCCGCAGGAGGGGAAGTACATGCCGATGTCGATCGGGTTGCCTTGCAGGTCGAAGAAATCCACCTTCAAGATCTTTGCATTGCCTTCGATGCCCATGAAGTCCACGTCTTCTTCGCTGTAAAAGTTGTAGTCGATATAGACGACGGCGTTGACGGGGTGGGTGGAGTCTTTGTACCAGATCCAGTAGTAGCCTTCTTCGGTGCAGCCTTGGTAAATGTCGTTTTCAAACACTTCGATCCTGTAGGCGTAAGTTCCGGGATTGACGGGAACCTCGTCCGTCCAGGTCTCACCGAGATCGTAGGAGTATGTAACGGAGTAATCGAAGAGGTCTTTGTCAACGCGATACTCGTCTTCGTCGGTGAAGGCGTAGATGTTGAAGTTGATGGGAAGAGGGCTTCCGGTGTAACGGCAATCGCTGCCCTGCCCGTCCACGTTGATGTTGATGTAAGTGTCGATTTTCTCGTCTGCGGTTGCAAGAGCGGGAATTACTGAGGCAAAGAGTATGCTGAGCGTCAAAAACAGGGAAATAAGTTTTCTGCTGAATTTCACGTCTTTTCTCCTCAAATGTTATTTTTCGTTTTCGCGCTTTTGAGTAAAGGCGACGATAGCGCTTGCCAGAAGAATGGTTGCGCCCAGGGCGTAGAATACGGCGTTTCCGATGCCGCCGGTCTCGGGCAGAACGTAGCCGGACTCGTTTTTGATCAGCAGGGCAGAGGAGTCGGTGTCGCTTATGACTGCGTCGCCGGAGATCAGGGTCCACGTGGGGCCGTCTTTACTGCGGGAGACGGAGATGACGGTGGGGATGTCGGGGTCGGAATAACCGAAGGGCGAATTTTCTTCTATAATATAATAAGTAGAACCTGCCGCAAGGTTGAGGTTTGCTTGGGCGGAAAGTCCCGTGGTCACGAGGTCCACGCGCCAGCCGAACTTGTCGGTGCCGGGGATCTGCGTTCCGTCCCCTTCTTCGGAGAGTTGCCAGACGGAGAAGGAGATGTTTTCAAACTTTAAGGTCAGGTCTTCGGAGTCGGTCTTGATGAGCTTGCCCAAGAACTCAATGGGGGACCACTTGTTCTCCAACTTCACCATCAGGCCCGCGTCGGTGGTCTCGGTCGTTACCGTGGGGGTGTAGAAGGCGATGAAGTCTTCCTTGACCGAGTAGGTGATCTTTTCTCCGTTTTCGTTCTTGGTGGGCAGGTTTTCGAAGGAGTAGGACCAGCTGTTCTCGGCGGAAAGGGTGATCTTGTCGCCGTAGGGAAGGCCGTTTTGCAGAAGGGTCACGGTGCAGGAGGCGGGGTACTTGCCGTCTGCCTTGCCGGACCAGATCTTCTCAATGGTGACCGTGGTGGGCTCGTTCTTTTCTTCCGTTTGGTAGTTGGTCAGAACGTAGTTGAGGTTTGCACTGTACGCCACGTTCTGGAGTTTATAGAGTTTGAAGGGCTCGCCCGCGGAGGCGGTGGTCGTAGTTGCGGCCTTTCCGCTGTAGGTGGTGCCGTCGTATTCGTAAATATAATTAAAGTAACGGTTGCCGTTCTGCTTGATGTACAACTTGTTGTTGTAGAAGTACACGAGTTTTTGGTAAGTGGAGCTGGTCGTCGGGTAGATTGCGTTGGTGGAGTCGCCGATGCCGAACTTGACGGAGCTCTTTTGCTTGCTGGAGAAGGTTGCGCCGTTGGAATTGTTGTAGCCCGAGGCGACCCAGATGGCATTTTTCGGCGTTTTGGAGTAGTCGTTTACGTGCGGCGATTCAAAGGCGAAGATTTCGCGCGACAGGCGGGAGTCGTGTTCCCAAGCCAGCGCACCTTGGTCACAGACGAACATGTACGTGCCGTTTGCCGTCAGGTTGCCGGAGGTCTGTTTGACCCACACGGGCCGTGTGACGGGGGCTTGCGCGGCGGTTGAGGCCACGCAGTAGTAACCGGGGATCGGATCTTCGTATACGGTATAGGTAATGTTTTCGTCGAGGGCGTTGACCGTGGGGAGGTCTTCCCACATGTGAGTCCAGCTGTTGGAAGAGGAGAGCGTTACGCTCTTGCCGGTGTCAATGCCGTTTGCCAAAAGGTGTACGGTTACGGCAGGTTTTCCGCTGTAGGTATTGTCACTCCATTTCTTGGAGACGGAGACGGAGGTCTTCGTGCCCTTGGCGACGTTGAAGGAAAGGTCGTGGTCGAAGTTTTCCTTCATGCCGCTGATCATGTCTTGGTAGTAGGCGCTGTCAAAGAAGTAGACGTTGATTTTTCGGCCTTTGGCGGAAAGGTTCACCTTGACGCCGCCCTGCACGATCTCGTCGTGTTCCAGCCCGGAGAGGGTGATCTCGAGGGTTTTGCCCGAGGTGATGGTCTTTTCCGTGCCGGTCTTTGCGCCGACGCTCACGCTTGCGGTCACGCTTTCCGTGTCAAGCAGGTCGCGGTTCATGTTCACGGTGATCTTCACCGTGTAGGTGCTGTCGTCGTTCTGGGTCAGAAAATCGCTTTGGGTGTAAGAGGCGACGGAAAGCTCGCTCGGGGCGCGCTGGTTCGTCAGCCAGGTGATGATCGCTTCCATCTGCGTGTTGGAGAGAGTGGCGGAAGCGCGTTTGTTTGCCACGGGGTAAAAGTCGCTGGTCTGACTGACCTGCGTGTTGGAGTTGTTGGCGCCGACGTAGCCGCGGAAGTTGAAGGCATGGTCACTCGGGAAGTCCTGGGTGAAGAGTCTCCAGATGGCGGTCTGCGTGGCGGCAATGTAGTCGGGCGCGGTACCCGCCTTGATGCCTGCGGCGGTTAGGCGCTTGGTCATTTCCTGTTCGGAGATGAAGGGGTACGCGTTGTTGATGATGCCCTCGATGGCCGCTGCGTTTTTGGAGTTCGAGACGCGGGAGTTATCCATCGTCAGGGTGTCGTACTGTGCTTGGCCGTTGTCTGCGTCGCTGGCGACGGAGGCGGTGCGCCAGTCGGCACAGTAGGCGACCATGTAGTTTGCGAGTTTGGCGGTTTCGGCACTCCATTCGCCCTCGCCGTTATTCGGATTGGGGTAGGCGCCGCTTGTGCTCTTTTTGGTCGTCAGAAGGAAGGTGCGAAGGAAGGAGTAGTAGTTGGCGCTGCCTTCGTTGTAACGCAGGCGGTAGTCGGAGTGGCGGTAGTACTTCTTGTTCGAGGAACTCGTGACGTTGTAGACCGTCGTCTTTTCCGCGCTGCCTTCGGAGTTATTTGTATCACCTATGGCGAAGGAGAAGGTGATGAGCGCGGGCAAGAGCATTGCCAGCATGAGCGTCGCGGCAAGCGTGCGTTTTGCAAAGGTTGCAAAGCGTTTCATGGTTCATTCTCCTTTCGTAGGTTTTAGATGGCGCCGAAGGCATCCAGCGGCCAAACGCGCACGAGGATTCGTCCGGCGATCTGATCGTTTGGAACGGTGCCCAGCAGACTCGTGCGGGAGTCGAGTGCGACCGTGCGGTTGTCGCCAAGCAGGAAACATTCGCCGACGGGCACGGTGAAGGGCATTTCAATGTCGCAGGTGCCCAGGGCAAATTCAGAGACGTAATCTTCCCGTACTTTTTCGCCGTTGACGAAGAGGTGACCGTCGTCGGAGATCTGTACGCTGTCTCCGCCGATGGCAACCACGCGACGCAGGATGAGCTTGTTGCCGTAGTAGCAGGCGATGACGTCGCCGCGTTCGGGCTCGCTGTCGCGGATCGAGATGAGGATCTGACCTTCCTTGAGGGTGGGGGACATTGCCGTGCCGTGCACTTGGAACACGGGGAACACGAAGATAGCGATCAGGGTCGCAAGTGCGACGATGGTGATCAGCGTGTAGAGGGTGTTCTTCAGCGTCTGGCGGAAGCGGCTCTGCTCGTTTAAGCGCTTGAGCTCTTTGGCGATCTCCCGACTCGTGGGTCTTTCCTCACTCTTCGGCTTGGCTTCCCGCTCGGTCTCGGTCTTGGGAAGGGTCTGTTCGGGTGGGGTGATGTTTTGGTTCATGTTTGGTCCTGTAGGTTATCCGATGGTGTTGAAGGACGGAATGGGAGGCAGAGGATTTTCGTCAAGGACGGGCGTCTCCGGGGAGGAGGCCGTCTGTGCTGCCGAGGCGCTTTCGCTCACGCTCGGCGCGGCGGGCTCTGCCATGGGAGGCGTCATGCGGTTTTCCGACATGAGCAGCATTTGGTGCCAGTAGTCGTCGGCGTTCTTGCGAATGCGGCGGGCTTCCTCGTGCGCCTCGTTGATGATCTTGGCGGCGTAGGTCTGTGCCTTGAGCTGCATTTCGTAGTGTTCGGCGGCGCGCTCCTTGGCGTTTTGCTCCACGCTGGACAGGAAGATGCGGGCAGCCTCGTCGGCGGCGTTTAGCACGCCGGCCACTTTGAGTGCGGCCTCGGCCATGGTGCCGGGTGCTCTTGCGGCGACCACGGGTTTTGAGGCGGGAGCGTAACCGCAGCCTTGCGGTGCGGCGGCGCTCTGTGCCTTTGCCGTTTCCAGCTCAGCCTTGAGTTTTTCGTTTTCCAGCTTGAGGTCCTCGTTTTCCTGCGTTTGCTCCAACAGCAGTTCGAGCAGGGCGCGGCGTCCGAGGTTCTTCAAGCCCTTGGTTTGTTTCTTTGCCATTGTGTTCTCCTGAAATGTTGAGCTCCGCCGCCTTACGAGTGCGCACACGCGTGCTTATGCGTGCATGCGCGCGAGACGATACGGAGCGAAATTGCTCTGAAATTTTTACTTTTCCGAGGGGGAATAGCGCAGATTTTGAATGAAAATGTTGCTTTTTTTGACCAAAATTACCCCTTGGAAAAAGTGAGGGACTTACATTCTATTCTCACGAAAATCAATTGTCAAGAGGCACAAAATGGGTAAAAAAGGCTGATATTTTGCTACTTTTGCAAAATACCACAATTTTTTGTGCAAGGAGAAAAAGCTTGCCCCAAGATGTGTAAAATAAAAATTTTTAAAAAATTTCAAAAAAATTTTATTTTTTCGCAAACAGTTGCCAAAATTCGTAATTTTGACTAAATAATTATGTTTTTTAGTTAAAAATATGCTTGATCGCGCTCGCTCTCGCGGCGAGCGCGCGTACAGACGGGCGCGCGCAGGCGCTCTTGTGCGCGCGTTGAGGGGGGCAAACCGATGCTCGGGTTCACAGCGGGTGCGGTTTTGGACGGATGCGTACGTGTGTGTACGTGCCCGCGCGCAAAATGCGAGGGTGCACACGCTCGCGCGCGTATGCGCGCGCGCGAGCGCGTGTAGAGAGACGTTTCGGATCGGATCCGCTCGGTGCGTGGGTAGGGGAGCCGTTCCTCTTTATACTGTGCGCAAGCAGCGTGCCTGCAGGCGTCGTGCGTGTGCGGGTAACGTAATGATCATATGTAAGCATAAGGAATTCGCATGCGTGTGCTCGCGCGTGTAACGTTTCTCTTTTCATAAAAGAGCAAACTTTGCGCACGCGCAGGTAAACTTGTTTTTTCATAAAATCGGTAAGCGACGTGTGTGCGCGTAAAGTTAGCATTTACATAAAATCAATCAATTACGCGCCCGCGCGAGCATACGCGCGAATTTGATCTATCCGCAAAGGGAAAACAGGTCTTTGCGTGCTTACAAGCGCAGGGGCGCGCGCGGGACTTTACTTTTACGATAGATAAAATTGCATTTACACACGCGCGTGCGCGCCCGCGTGCGCGCGCGCATAATGCGCGTACAGGCTCGCGCTTTTTAGTTAAAGAGAAAAAACAGCGCCTCGGCGCAAGGATACTCCTTGTCTTTTTGAGGCGCTTGTGGTACACTAAACGTGAGGTGAGACCCTTCATGCAGTTTACTTACGACCACGACTTACACGTCCACTCCTGCCGTTCAACGTGTTCCAAGGATGCGGGGCAGACCACGGAATTTTTGTTGCAATACGCGCTGGAAAACCGTCTGTCCACCATTTGTCTGACCAACCATTTTTGGGACGAGAAGCTTCCTTGCTCGGACGACTGGTACCGTGTGCAGAACTTAAAACACGTCACGCAGGACCTGCCCTTGCCGCAGGCGGAGGGCGTGCGCTTTCTGTTCGGGTGTGAGACTGAGCTGGACTTTCGCGGCACCCTCGGCATCACGCGGGAGAACTTCGATCGCTTTGATTTCATTGCCATTCCGCTGACGCACTTCAACAAGGTGGGCTTCGTCCTGACGGAGGAGCAGGCGTCCTCTGCGCAGAACAAGGCGCGCACGTGGCTTGAGCGCTTGAGCAGGGTGCTTTCCATGGATCTGCCGTTTGCCAAAACGGGTCTTGCCCATCTCGCTTGCCCGCTCATTTCCCGCTACGACCGCGAGGAGTATTTAGCGGTCTTGGACTTGCTTCCGCAACGGGATCTGGACGACCTTTTTTCCGAGGTTGCGCGTCTCGGTATCGGGGTGGAGATCAACACCCGCGACTTTTTCTTTTCCGAGGAGGAGACGGAGTGCGTCATGCGCATGTTCTACACCGCGCGTGAGTGCGGCTGTAAGTTTTACCTCGCAAGCGACGCACACGAGCGCGACTATTTTGAGAAGGCCAAGCGCTCCTTTGCCCGTGCCATCGCCCTTCTCGACTTACAAGAAACCGATAAATTTTTGCTGCCATAAAGGAGTTTACATGAAAGCATTGGTACTTGCC
>JAFYLE010000049.1 GCA_017537265.1 Clostridia bacterium
CCAATATTCCGATCGGCTGCTCCGAATACGGCTGCGAGGCACTCAACTGGCACACCTCCTCCCCCTTCCAGGGCGACTACACCGAAGAATACCAGTCCTACTACCACGAAGAACTCATTCGCCAACTCTTCTCCCGCAAGTACATTTGGGCCACCCACGTATGGAACATGTTTGACTTCGGCGCGGACGCGCGCAGCGAAGGCGGCGAAAACGGTCAGAACCACAAGGGTCTTGTTACCTTTGACCGCAAGTACAAAAAGGACTCCTTCTACGCCTACAAAGCATGGCTGTCCGACAAGCCCTTCGTGCACCTGTGCTCCAAGCGCTACGTCGATCGCGTGGAGGACGTTACCAAGGTGACGGTCTACTCCAACCTGCCCGAGGTCGAACTCTTCGCAAACGGGGAGAGCCTCGGTAAGAAGACGGCGGAAGATCACTTCTTCTACTTTGACGTTCCCAACGTTGGCACGACCGAGCTCGTTGCCGTGGCGGGTGCCTGCCGTGACAATAGCACGATCCGCAAAGTGGACGTCTTCAACGAGGACTACCGCCTGCGCGAGAAGGGCGCCATTCTCAACTGGTTTGACATTACCGAAGTGGAAGGCCACCTCTCCCTGAACGACAAGATCTCCGACGTCTTTGCAACCATGCAGGGCAAGCTCCTGATGATGAGCCTTGTCGGCAAGCTGATGCCCAAAAAGGGCGACAAAGTTGCGGGCGGCTTTGAGATGAACAGCGACATGATGGCGATGATGGGCGGTTTTACCCTCCTGCGCCTCTCCGGTATGGTCGGCATGATGGGCGTCAACCTGACCAAAGAAGACCTCTTGGACCTCAACGCAAAACTCAACAAGATCAAAAAGCCCAAGGCAAAAAAATAATGCACTGCTTCAAAAGAGCACCGCGTTCTGCGGTGCTCTTTTTGTATTCCCGAAACACAAGTTCCTTCTTTTTCTTTCGGGAGAAAGAAAAAGAAGCAAAAAGAAAGCCAAGTATTAGGTCCGCAAAATGACACTCTATGCATAAAACGAATGCGCTCCAAGCTCTGAATCTATGTTAAAATCCATATCTTGGGGCGGTTTTTTGAGAGCGGCACAAGGGGTATGAAGAGTGTCGAAAATGGCAAAAAATGCTTGCATTATGGGCACTTTTGTGCTAAAATTCCTTTACTTATGATATTACACTCGCAGTGTAATGTCCAAAAGTTTCGCAAAGACTTTTTTGAGGTAGACATGAACATTGGACTTGTGTTATCCGGCGGCATGGCCAAAGGCGCATATCAAATCGGTGCTCTCAAGGCACTGAGCAACTTTGTGCCTTTAAAAGAGATCAAGCACATCAGTTGTGCTTCCGTCGGCACGCTCAACGGCTACGCCTTTGCGACCGGAAGCCTCGGCCGCGCGGAACAGCTGTGGAAAAACATTTCCTCCAACGATTCCCGCCTCGTCATCAACCAAATGCTGCGCAGCAGTATGCTCCAACAAAACATCAAGAGCATTTACGACTCCAACAAAAAACTGCCCTGCAACCTCTACTGTTCCCTCTTGGATCTTGACCACAGAACGGTCGTTTACCGCAACCTTGCGGCGGTCAGCAGCAAGCAGATCCCCATGTACTTGAAGGCGAGCGTTGCCGCACCCATCTACAACCGCGCGGTGCAGATCAGTGCAAGCTCCTACTACGACGGTGCGATGGTGGACAACATTCCCCTGCGCCCCTTGATGAAGCACAACCTTGATTACATCATCTGCATCTACTTCGACGACGTGTGCTTCAAATTCGAAAACCCGTATTTTGACAACAAGATCATCAAGATCACCTTCCCGTCCAAAAGCCTCATGTCCAAGGCCGACAGCTATGACCAGGAGAACGTGGACCGCATGATCCAGGACGGCTACGACCGCACGACCTTCCTTCTGCGCGCCGTCTTTGCCGAGGGATACGAAAACACGGACAACATCTACCGCACGATCGAGTACATGAACCAGTACACGCAAAACTCCTGCAACCTACGCATGACGGAAGATGCATTCGTCACCAAGGTCAACCGCGTGACCCAAAAGCTGACCAAAACAAAAATATTATGATGCATGCGAGGAGCGAGATTTCGCTCCTCGTTTTTATAGAGGCAACATGAAAACAGCATTGATCCTGGAAGGCGGCGCGATGCGCGGGCTCTTTACCGCCGGCGTTCTGGACTACTTTACAGAAAAGAAACTCTCCTTTGACCTTGCGGTCGGCGTAAGCGCGGGCGCGGCTTTTGGCTGCAACCTGAAGTCGCACCAAAAAGGCCGTGTACTTCGTTACAACACGACCTACTGCCGCGACAAGCGTTACTGCTCCTTAAAAAATCTTCTCACCACGGGCGACCTCTACGGCGCAGACTTCTGCTACCGAATGCTGCCCGACGTACTCGACCCCTTTGACTACGAAAGCTACCGCGAGGACCCTTGCGATTTTTGGTGCGTCTGTACCGACGCCGAGTCGGCCGAGCCCGTCTACAAACAAATAAACAGCCTGACCAATGACGAGTTCTTATACATGCGCGCTTCCGCCTCTCTGCCGCTCGTTTCCCGCGCGGTGGAGGTGGACGGACGCCGTCTGTTAGACGGCGGCATTTCCGACTCCATTCCCCTTGACTTTGCCAAACGAATGGGTGCGGACAAATGCGTGTTGATCCTCACGCGACCGAAGGGGTATCGCAAAAAACCGATCGCCGCAAAAGCCCTCATAAGGCTTCTGCTGCGCAAGTCGCCGCGTCTTGCCGACGCGATCTGCACGCGCCACGTGCGCTACAACCGCACCGTCGAACAGATCGAAGATGCCGAGGGTCGCGGCGAAGTGTTCGTCATCCGCCCGAGCGCACCCATTGACGTGCGCGTTGCAGAGCGCGACAGTTCGCGTTTGGCACGCGCCCATGCCGAAGGGCTGAAACATGCTGAAAATGCATTTGACGCGCTTTTGGCATACTTAAACAAGGTTGAGTGAAGTCACTCTTCCCTCTTTTTTCCAAAATGCAAAAAACGCACCCGAAAAATGGGTGCGTTTTTCTATTTGCAACGCGTGCTTCGTTTTTAACCGAGCAAGAACTTGCGCAATTCGTCCACGGTATCCAGCACGTAATCCGCGCCTGCCTCGCAAAGCTCCGCGCGGTCGCCGTAACCGAAGGTGATGCCGAGGCTTTCCACTCCGACCTCCTTGGCACCGAGGACGTCGTACTTACGGTCACCGATCATAAGAGTTTCCGAGCGCATGGCGCCGCTCTCTTCCAGAACCGCCTCGATGACCTCGCTCTTCTTGGCGCGGGTCTTCTCATCCAGATCGGCACCGATGATATGATCCAAATACTCAAAAATGCCGGCGTGATGCATCAGTTCAATGGCGTAAGGCTGGGGCTTGGAAGTGGCGATCGCCGTCTTATACCCTGCCGCGCGGCAGTCACGAAGAAGTTCGGGCATGCCGTCGTACAAGCGGTATTGAAACATGGCACCGCTCTTCTGATAATACTCGCGGTACAGACGCACCGCCTCCGCGCACTCCGCTTCCGGCACGTGCGCAAAATGATGGAAGGAATACACGAGCGGCGGGCCGAGAAAGGGGTCCATATCCGCCTTATCCAAAGCGGGATACCCCATCTTTTCAAGTGCGTAAAGCACGGAGTTTTTCACGCCCTCACCCGAATCGATGACGGTGCCGTCAAGGTCAAACAGTAAAATCTTTTTGTCAATCATGATCTGCCTCAAATGTAAGCGCGCGGGATCCCGCGCGCTTTAAGTTTATTCCGTTTTCTCGTTCTGATCCGCACAAGCCTCTGCAGAGGTCTCGGCGGAAATCTCTTCTTTGACGTCCTGCGCCTTTTCGCGGCGGGCGTTCTCCTCTGCGCGGGATTTATTCTCCCTGGCGCTCTTGGCGCGCTTTTCCTCGCGAATGGCGTCAAGATCCGCCTCGGTAGCACCGTCCTTCATTGCGGCGGCAAACTGATCGTCATCAATCGTCTCATGCTTCAAAAGATACGCCGCGAGGAAGTGAAGTTTATCCATATTCTTCTCAAGAATATCCTGTGCACTCTTATAAGCAGTATTGATGATGGCAAGCACCTCGTCGTCGATAAGACCTGCGATGCGCTCGGAATAATTGCGCTGTTGGTTAAAGTCGCGGCCGAGGAACACCTCACTGTGACCGGTTCCGTAAACGATGGGACCCAAGGTGTCGCTCATACCGTACTGCGTGATCATGGCGCGCGCGATCTTGCTTGCGCGATCGATGTCATTGGAAGCGCCGGTGGAGATATCGCCGAGGACGAGTTTTTCCGCCATGCGTCCGCCCAAAAATACCACGATCTCCTCTTCCATCTCACGCTTGGTGGAGTAGGTGCGATCCTCCTGCGGCTGATGCAGGGTGTAACCGCCCGCACTGCCTGCGGGAATGATGGAGATCTGATATACGGGGTCTTGCGTTTCCAAAAAATAGCTGGTGATGGCGTGACCGGCCTCGTGATAAGCGGTCAGGCGGCGATCCTTCTCGGTAACGACGCGGCTCTTCTTCTGCGGACCGACGACGATGCGCATCTTGGCATCCTCAAGTTCCTGCATACCAATAAGCTTCTTCCCGCGACGTGCGGCAAGCAAGGCCGCCTCATTGAGAAGGTTGGCAAGATCCGCGCCGGTAAATCCGATGGTGCCCTTGGCAATATCTTCCAAGTCCACGGTCTCTTCCATGGGCTTGCCCTTGACGTGGACGCGGAGAATTTCCAGTCTGCCGCGAATATCGGGATAGTTCACGGTGATCTGACGGTCAAAACGGCCCGGACGAAGCAAGGCGGG
>JAFYLE010000050.1 GCA_017537265.1 Clostridia bacterium
GTCTACCAAAAGTTACTTCTTTTTTTATCCAAGCCGCAGGCTTGGTATATCATCACGCGTTAGCGTGTATATCATCGCCGTAGGCGTATATCATCACCGAAGGTGCATACTCCTGCGGCTTGATGAGATACAACACTATGTGTTGGTGATATACAATGCTCCGCATTGATGATATACACGGCTTCGCCGTGATTTTTGTGAGAGTTCGAATCCTGATTGCAAACCGCAAAATATCTTTTTCGTAGCCTTTATACAAAATCAAAGAAGGAACTTTTGGCTTCCAAAAGTTCCTTCTTTTTTAATCGAACAGGTTTGCCTCGACGGGTACGTTTGCCTGCAGGCTGACCGGTGTGAAGCGGCGCGCCCCGTGAGAAAGGCAGGCGGCAAGAGAGGTCGAATACAAAAATCGCTGCACGTCCTCCTTGAAATGCACGAAGTCCTGCGCGCACTCCTCGTCGTCGCGGACCACGAGATTCGGAAACTCCAGACTCCTCTTGGCAAAGACGCGCAAAACGAGGCGCGTCCCCTCGCGGGCAAGTTTGACGCGGTGCGAATAAGCGGAAAAGAGACGCAGGGCGCAAAACAGCGGGAAGAACACGGCACTCTCGCGCACGCCGTCCTTCGGGTTTCGCCTTCCGCTGACGAGGTAGCGGTACAAAAAGAGAATGTCGTACTCATCCTCCGCGGAAACGGTAAACACACACTCCCCGCCCTCGCTCTCGGCGAGGGAAAGGTCGATCTCCCGCCCCTGCACGAAGGTGATGAAGAAATTCATCACGTATAAAAGCGCGCGGGTAAAGTCGCGGAAGTTCAACAGCGCGACCACGCCGCTCTGCGTATTCAAATGCAGGCGAATGCCGTGCTTTTCCAAGGCGGGACGGACGTTCTTTGCAAAAAACTCCAGCATTTCCCCTGCGCTGACGGCAAAGGGGCGGCCCTCGCGAATGACGCGCACGTCGCAGAGTGAGTCAAACAGCTCCGTGGCACACTCCGCCTCCTCCACGCGGGCGCAAAGTGCGGCAAGATGACGGCGGCGCACGGCGGAGCCTTTTCCCGCCTTGCTTGCAGAGAGTCCCTCGTTCACCATGGCGAGCAGGCCGCGGCTGTACGCGCTGACGACCTCCCGAAACTCCTCGTAAAACGCCTCGTGCAGTTTTTGCAAAAAGCAGAGATAGCCCTCACCCGCCGCCTCGCGGCAGAGAAAGTACGTCTCATTGCAGAAGGTGACGCACGTGCCGCCCGTCGCGACGCGCTCCACGTCAAAGTAGCGCGCAAGATACGCGCCGAGGCGAAGAGTGGGAAACGAAGCGCGGCAGACGCGGTTTTTCCAAAAGATCTTACCGTCGTGCCCGAGCGCAAAAATGGGCGTGGGATGCTCGCCGAAGAACATCTCCAAGGCGGAGATCTCCGCTTGTCTTTCCTGTAGATCCATATCACAACTCCAAAGAAAAATCCGATCTGTCTCCGATCAAATACGGCAAATTTTCCCGCGCGGTACCGAACCCGAAGCCAATCAGCACAAGCGAGAGCGCGGCGCCGAAGAGAGCGTCGCTTTCGGCAAAGCCGAGCGCATAAAACACGGGGGAAGCCGAGGCGAACAGCCCCAACAGCGCGTCCGCCGCACTGTCCTTGGCACAGAGCATAAGCACGCTCGACTGCGTTTTCTTCGCGCAGACAAACAGCCAAGCGGCAAGCGCAGCCTTACAGGCGGCAAAGAGCAAAAAGAGCCACACACTCGGGGAAGAGCGCGCGTCCTCCCCTACAAAAAATTCCCCCACGCTCTCCAAAAGCGCAAACACGCCCGAGGCGCAAAGCCAAACGGCGGCGGCAAACGCGCCGAGCGGCGCGGCGCGGGAAAACCCGTCGGGAAACCGCGCAGACGGTGCGCGGGCCGAAAGAATAAACGCCGCGGCGGAAAACACACCGCCCATCGCATCCGTCAGGCTGTTCAAGGCGTCTGCCAAAAGCGCGACGGAATCGAAAAAGACCGACAGCGTCACCTTGGCAGAAAAGAGCAAGAGGTTTACCAAAACACTGAAAAGCCCGGCGAGTTTGCCGAGCTTTAAAGTTCCGTTATTTTCTGCATCCTTGCAAAAAGAGCTCACTTCTCAGCCTTGCGGCTGGTATGGCTGACGAGCAAGTCACGCTTTTCCTGCCACAGGGCGGGCGACAGATCTACGTAATAATTGTGAGGGTTTTCAAAGCGCTTGACCTCGTCCCAGAGCAGATCCACCTGCTCGCGGCAATAGTCGCGAATGGCGCGGATGTCGGGGGAGGTGTACACGCACTCGCCACCCTTGAAAATGGGCACGAGCAGTTCGCGCGCCTCGTAATTTTCCACCGTCTGGCGCTTCCACGTGGCGTTGGGGTCAAAGAGCTCCAAAGGCTCGCTGAAATCCGGCTCCTCCGTTGCGAGCGTGAGGTAGTCGGCAAAATTCTTGCCCGTCTCGCGATCGTAAAGACGCCACACGCGCTTGAAGTCGGGCGTGGTGATCTTCTCAACGTTCTCGCTGACCTTGATCTTCGGCGTGGTGGTGCCGTCCTCGTTCTCAATGGCCACGAGCTTGTACACACCGCCGAAGACGGGCGTGCTCTTGGCGGTAATGAGGCGCTCACCCACACCGAAGGAGTCAATCTGCGCGCCCTGCATGATGAGGTCGCGGATGATCCACTCGTCCAGCGAGTTGGAGGCGACGATCTTCGTCTCGGTCAGACCCGCCTCGTCCAAGGCCTTGCGCACCTTCTTGGTCAGGTAGGTCATGTCGCCGGAGTCGATGCGCACGCCGCCCTTGGTGATGCCGAATTCCTTGAACACGCGAATGGCGTTGGGCAGGCCGCTCTTTAAGACGTTGTAGGTGTCGATGAGCAAGGTGGCGTTGTTGGGATAAAGTTCGCAGTACTTATGAAACGCCTCGTACTCGCTGTCAAACATCTGTACCCAGGAGTGCGCCATGGTGCCGAGTGAGGGCACGCCGAACACCTGATCGGAGAGCACGCAGGCCGTACCCGCACAACCGGCGATGTACGCGGCACGCGCACCGAGCACCGCGCCGTCCGCACCCTGCGCGCGGCGGGAGCCGAACTCCATCACGGGTCTGCCCGCGGCGGCCCGCACGATACGGCACGCCTTGGTGGCGATCAACGACTGGTGATTGACGGTGAGGAGCAAGAACGTCTCCATGAGTTGCGCCTCCATCACGGGAGCGCGCACGGTGACGACGGGCTCACCCGGGAAGACGGGCGTGCCCTCGGGCACCGCCCAGATGTCTCCGGTAAAACGGAAGGAAGAAAGGTAGTTCAAAAACTCCTCGGAGAAGCCTCCCTTGGCGCGCAAAAACGCAACGTCTTCCTCGTCGAAGTGCAGATCGCGCACGTACTCGATCAGCTGCTCAAGCCCCGCGGCGATGGCAAATCCGCCTCCGTCGGGCACCTGACGGAAAAAAAGATCGAAATACACGATCTTGTCCGAAAAGCCGTGCTCAAAATAGCCGCGGCTCATCGTCATTTCATAAAAGTCGCAAAGCATTGCGGGATTTTGTTTTCTTTCCATACTGTCCTCTTCACTTGCGAATGGTTTTCTCTTTCTTTCATATGCATTATATGCCTCGCGTGCGCGTTTGTAAAGAGGGACGCGCCCTTGACAAGGGGCGAAAAATGTCGTAGTATATATAAAACATACCTATTATTCACGGTTTGGTCATTTTTGCAAGAAAAAGGAGGTGTCTCTGTGGCAACGCGCAACCAACAGGTGCAGTTGTGGGACGCGGCAAGTGCGATCCACCGCTACTATGAAGAACTGTTTCGCCCCGTGGCGACGGCGTTTTCGCTGACCACGGGACAACTCAAGGTCCTGCACACGCTCCTGCGCTACGGCGCCCTTCCGGTCGGCGCACTCGCGGAGGCCGTCGGCATGGCACGCACCAATATGTCCTCCCTCTGCAAGAAGCTCTGCAAGCAGGGCTTCATGCTTCGCCACCGCGGCAAGCGCGGCGACGAGCGGCAGGTGCTTCTGGAGCTGACCCCCGAGGGGGAGAGTGCTGCCCGTCAAGCGGAGGCACAGCTCGGCCTCGCCGCCTCCATTCTGCGCGACGGCGAACTCGCCCCGCTCGCAGACGCACTCGCGGAGATCGCAAACTCCCTCTCCCCGGTGCACACCTTTGACAAAAAAGCAAGAAAGAAACTTCCCGACCCCACGGAGCTGTTCAACATGGCGAAGACCCCCTGGGGCGACAAGACGAAAAAGGAGTTACAACATGGCAAAGAATAAACAAAAACGCCGCTGGGGCGACCGCCGCGACGCAACGCTGGTCCGCGAAATCGATTCCATGCACGCCTTTATGCCGGTCATTCTGCCCGGCCGTTGCGACAACGAGGCCTGCATTGAGGAGATCGTGGACGTGGAGAAGATCCAAGCCTACGTGGACAAGAAAAACGCCACCAACCCCGATTACAAATACACCTTTTTTCACGTCATCGCCGCAGCGATCGCAAAGACCATCTACCTGCGCCCGAAGATGAACCGCTTCTACGCGGGCGACCGCCTCTACCAGAGAGATCGCATCGTCCTCTCCTTCACGGCAAAGAAGCGCTTCTCCGACAACGGCGAGGAGGCGCTCATCTTCCTGCCCTGCGACGGCGAGACCACCATTGACTCCCTGCACGACGACCTTTGCGAAAAGGTCAGCTACATCCGCGAGGACGGCAATCAGGACCACACCACGGACATGATGGACATCTTTGTGAAGATGCCGCGCTGGCTTTTGCGCATCGTGCGCCGCGTGCTGTTCTTCATGCACTACTACGACATCACGCCGAAAGAACTCATTAAGGAAGACCCGTATCAGGCGACCGTGTTTCTCTCCAACCTCGGCTCCATCAAGCTCAACGCCGCTTACCACCACCTTGCCGAATGGGGCACCAACTCCGTCTTCGGTGTCATCGGCAGAAAGCACAAGCGCGTCGTGGTCAACGACGAGGGCAAGGCAGAGATCCGCGAGGTGCTCAAGCTTTCCGTCACCCTCGACGAGCGCATCGCCGACGGATACTACTACTCCAAGACCATCCGTCTTCTGCACAAGATTTTGCAAAATCCCGAGATCTTAGACTTACCTGCCAAGGAGAATGTTGACTATGAATAATCCCGAGGTGAAGGCCCCCTGGCTTTCCTCTTACGGCGTGGTGCCGCACACGCTGAAATACAGCGACGGATCCATGTCGCAAAACCTGTTTGCCACGGCAGACCGCCTTCCCGACCACGTTGCCTACGAGTTCCAGGGCTTTGAGACGTCTTTCGCCACCTTCAAGAAAGAGATCCACGAGGCCGCGCGCGCACTGTACGCCTACGGCATCCGTCCCGGCGACCGTCTGACCATCTGCATGCCCAACTGCCCCCAGGCCATCATCACCTTCTACGCGGTCAACGTCATCGGCGCCGTCGCCAACATGATCCACCCGCTCTCCAGCGAGGGTGAGATCGCGTTCTACCTTGAGGACAGTAGGTCCGTTGCGGCCATCACCCTGCAACAGTTCTACCCCAAGTTCGTGGAAGTGCGAAAACTCTACCCCTTAAAGAAACTCATCATCACCTCCGTCGCAGACGCCCTGCACGGCGTGCTGAAGATCGGCTACAACCTGACCTCCGGTCGCAAGATCGCCAAGGTGCCCGAAGACGACGAGACCGTCATCCTTTGGCGCGACCTCTTAAAGCTCGGCCGCGACCTGCTCGGCAACTACGAGTGCCACGGCAAGCCCACCGACCCCGCCGTCATTCTTTACAGCGGCGGCACCACCGGCAAGACCAAGGGCATCGTCCTCTCCAACCTCAACTTCAACGCACTCTCCAAGCAGATAATTGCCACCAACCAGATGTTCCGTCCGGGTGACAAGATGCTGGCAGCGATGCCCATTTTTCACGGCTTCGGTCTTGGCGTAAGCATTCACTCGATGCTCGCTAACGGCGGAAGATGTCTACTTATTCCGAGATTTACTCCCGCAAGCCTTGCAAAGCTTATTA
>JAFYLE010000051.1 GCA_017537265.1 Clostridia bacterium
GCATCCATACACCGCGCGGCGATCTCGATCCCCTGCCGCCGGGGGTATCCCGACAACACATCCACACACAAGTGGGACGAACCAAGGCAGGCCCCCAGCTCCCGCCTCGTGTCCACCACCGCCACGCGGCGAGGGCTCTCGCCCGAGGCAAGGGCGCGGATCAGCGAACGAAGCACCGTGGTTTTTCCTCCCCCGGGGGGCGAAAACAGAAGCAGCCCCCGAGGCTCGGAAAAGCCTCGAAGGGTGTCTATAAGCGGCGCAACATCGACCGTGACGGTGCCCGGAATCCGAAAGCAAAGGGAGCTGATATCCCGTACCCCAACCATTCGTCCGTCATCCACAACGGCGTGTCCGATCACCCCAATGCGAACACCGTCAGGGAGGGTAAGATAACCCTCTTTGACAGTTTCGGCGTGGGCATAAAGCGAGCCGCCGCAGGCGGCCAGAAAGATCTCCGAAAGCGCCTCTCCCGTCAGCACCGCATCAAGCGCCACGTTGCGCCCGCCCGACACGGCAAAGGCCTGCCTGTCGGCGCGAAGGCAGATCTCGTCCACCGCGTCCTCACAGATTTCAAGCGCCTCTGCCACCTCGCTGGGCAAAAGGCGCGCCACGGACATAGGCAAAAGAGGACGACCGTCCTCAAGGATACTCCACATATTACCACCTCGTCCCATATGTATGCAGACAGGCCCTCTTTTATGACATCCCCTTGACAAAGCCCCCTCCGTCTGCTATAATAAAATCATAAAAAGCAAGGAGGTCTCTGATATGGGAGCCGAAGACAAGAAGGTCATAGACGAAAAAATCGAGCAATCCGAAAAGGAAAGAAAAAAGGAAGAAAAGAAGAAGCGCCGCGAACAGAGAAAAAAGGATCGCGTCAGCTTTTTTGCCGACTTTAAGAAATTTATCACCAAGGGTAACGTGCTGGATATGGCTGTCGGTGTTGTCATCGGTAGCGCCTTTACTGCCATTGTAAACGGACTGGTCAAAAACATCATCAACCCTTGCATCGCTCGCATCACCGGCTCGAGCGATATGAGCGAGTGGAAAACGATCATCCAAAAAGAGGTTGTGGAGGGAGACGCCGTTGTAACCCCCGAAATCGCCATTCTTTGGGGTGATTGGCTCCAGACCATTATCAATTTCTTCATCATCGCCTTCTCCGTGTTCGTTGCCGTTAGCGTTATCAAAAAAGCCGATCGCATGATGAACGCCCGCGAGATTTAAAAGCAGGAGGCCGAAGCCGCCAAGAAGAAGGCCGAGGAAGAAGCCAAGGCGGCCGCCGCCAAGGAAATTGCCGATCAAAAGGCCGCCGAGGAAAAAGCCATCCTTGACGAGTACTACGCCAATATCCGCGAGCAATCTCAGCTTCTCCGCGAAATCAAGGAATCTCTGAATCAAAAATAAAACAAAAAAAGCCGACGCAAGGGGTGCTTTCCATAAAGCGGGTTTTACCCACCGCAATCTTGTAGGGCGGTGCCTTGGTGCCGCCGTTATGAACGAAATAAATAATTAAAGCGGTGGGAGATAAACCCCCGCCCTACAACAAAAGGAGTACGGACAGTTTTGTTCGTACTCCTTTTCACATGCCTTGCCTCGCAAGGTATAGTGTGTTACACCTTTTAGGTGTACTGTCGGGCGGTAAGAAAGCCTCCCTTGTGTAAAGGGAGGTGGCTCGCGAAAGCGAGACGGAGGGATTGTAAAAGCATAAGCATACCGCAAAACAATCCCTCAGCCGCCTTCGGCGTCAGCTCCCTTTACACAAGGGAGCCTTTGGTTTGTGCGCCCCGAAAGTCTGTCTACTTTTCCTGACAAGCACTGCTTTTGTGGGCACAAAAAGCAAAGC
>JAFYLE010000052.1 GCA_017537265.1 Clostridia bacterium
CACCCCCATCGCCATCGAAAAGGGTCTCCGCTTCGCTATCCGCGAAGGCGGCCGTACCGTTGGTTCCGGCGTCGTTATCGAAATCGCCGAATAAGAACACCTCGTTCTTCCAAAGAACCCGCTCTTTTGAGCGGGTTCTTTTTTGCTTTTTCGTCCTCTTCTTTTTCTTTCGGGAGAAAGAAAAAGAAGCAAAAAGAAAGCCGAACTCAAAAGGCGAAAAGGAAGAGAAGCACACAAGACGCGCCCATACCGCGGGCGCGTCTTGCGGCGAGTGTAAACAAAAACCGTAAGAAGAAATTACTTTCGGGGGAAAGAAAAAGAATGCCCGGAAACCGAAGAAAAATGACACAAAAAAGCCCCCTCGAAGGGGTGCCTGCCATAGAGCAGTATACTCGGACTGACAGGAAAAGGACAGAGAGTGTTTTACATTCTCTGTCCTTTTTTCTTGACAAGCACTGCATTTGTGGGCACAAATGCCATATCAAATTTGAAGTGATATGCTGACTGTGTCAGCGTGATATTGTTGCAAGCAACAGTGATATTGCTCCCGATGGTCGCAGTGGTATTATATTCGCCTCCCAAACTTGCGTAGCAAATACCACTCGGCGTAAGCCGAATATCACTGCGTAGCAATATCACTCGCCATAGGCGAATATAACTGTGGCACCTTCCTTACGGCAGGTGCCACAAAGAGGGGGCTTTTTGTTTCGTTGTATTTTACAGTTTTTGAATATCGGCGTCGGTGATGAGGTGCAGGCCGGCGTTTGTGAGGGCGGCCTGGGCTGCGGCGTTGTCCTCTACGCGCAGCACCACGTAGGCGTGGCGTTCGGTGCGGGCAAAAAAGGAGTAGAGGTACTCAAGGCTCACCTTGCTTTCCGCGAGGACCTTGAGGGCGTCGGAGAGCTTGCCGGGGGCGTCGCCGATCTTTACGCCGACGACCTCTGCGATGCGGGTGAGGTAGCCCTCTGCCTTGAGGACCTGTTCGGCGCGGGCGGTGTCGGTGACGATCAGACGCAGGATGCCGAAGTCCTCGGTCTCTGCCAAGGACAGGGCACGCAGGTTGATGTTGTTGTTTGCCAGCGTTTCGGTCACGGGGATGATGGCGCCCGGCGTGTTTTCCACAAAGACGGTCAGTTGTTGGATTGCCATAAAACGTGTCCTCCTTACACCAATTTTCTCTTGTCGATGACGCGTACGGCCTTGCCCTCGCTGCGGACGATGCTCTTGGGCGCGACGAGGCGCACCGCGGGGTTGATGCCGAGCATGGTCTTCATGGCGAGTGACAGGGATTTTTCCATGGCGAGGATCTCGCCGACCTTGTCGGTGAACTTGTCGGCGGTCATTTCCACGTTGACTTCAAAGGTGTCGTTGTTCTTCACACGGTCGACGATGATTTGGTAGTTGGGCTCGTAGCCCTCGTTGAGCAACACGGTCTCGATCTGGCTCGGGAACACGTTGACACCGCGGATGATGAGCATGTCGTCCGTTCTGCCCATGGGTTTTGCCATTTTCACCAGCGTGCGGCCGCAGGAGCATTGCTTGCGGGAGAGCACGCAGATGTCACGGGTGCGGTAGCGCAAAAGCGGGAAGGCTTCCTTGTCCAGCGCGGTGAAGACGAGCTCGCCGCGGCTGCCCTCGGGCAGCACCTCACCCGTGTCGGGGTCGATGATCTCGGCGTAGAAGTGGTCCTCGTTTACGTGCATGCCGGTCTGTTCGCTGCATTCAAACGCCACGCCGGGGCCGCTCGTTTCCGTCAGACCGTAGATGTCGTAGGCCTTGATGCCGAGCGTCTGTTCAATGTTCTTGCGCATTTCTTCCGTCCACGGTTCCGCGCCGAAGATGCCTGCCTTGAGCGGGATCTCATCGGGGCCGATGCTCTGTTCCTTGAGCGACTCGCCGATGTAGGCGGCGTAGGAGGGCGTGCAGCAGAGAATGGTGGCGCCGAGGTCGTTCATGAACTGCACCTGGCGTTCCGTGTTGCCGGAGGACATGGGCAGAGTCAGACAGCCCACCTTGTGGGAGCCGCCGTGCAGACCCGCGCCGCCGGTGAACAGGCCGTAGCCGTACGCGACCTGACAGACGTCGTCCTTCGTGCCGCCTGCGGCGACGATGGCGCGCGCACAGCAGTCCTCCCACAGATCCACGTCGTGCTGGGTGTAGAAGGCGACCACGCGGCGGCCGGTCGTGCCGGAGGTGGAGTGGATGCGAACGCACTCGGAGAGCGGCTTTGCCAAGAGGCCGTAAGGATACGCCTCACGCAGATCCGCCTTGGAGAGGAACGGCAGTTTGTGCAGGTCGTCGATGGACTTGATGTCGTCGGGTGTCACACCCTTTTCGTCCATCAGATTTTTGTAGTACGGCACGTTTTCGTAAACGTGGCGCACCTGTTTGACGAGTTTTTCGGATTGGAGCTTTCTCATCTCCTCGCGGGACATGGTCTCCGTTTCTTTTTGGTAGTAGTTCTGTGCCATGTTGTTACCCTTTCTGGTTGGTGGTGGTTCGGAATGCGGGGTAAAACAAAAAACGCCCTCATGTATTCCGAAGAAAGAATACAGAGGACGAGAAAAACTCCCGTGGTACCACCTCAGTTCGTTGCCATCTCGCGATGGCAACCTTGTCAGGTACGGTCATACCTTAGTTCTGTGACGGGAACTCCCGTTGCATCCTACTAGAGAGAAGACTCTCATTCAGCGCACTGCTAACAGAAGGAATTCGAGAAGGACTCTGCATTGCCTCGCACCAACCGGCAACTCTCTCAAAGCTTGCATCCGACCTACTGGTTTCTGCTCAACGCATTTGTGTGTACAACTGTTTTGGGTTGTTGTGGCAAATTCTATCACCGCAAAGGGCGTTTGTCAAGTCTTTTTTGCAAAAAGAAAAAAGGCACCAAAACCGCGCGGTTTTCGTTTGCCCCAACACGCTTATTATAACAGAAAGAAAAGTGCGGTGTCAAGAGGTTTGACTCAAGTTCTCTTTTGTGCATAAAAGTGACACAAAAAGTTTGTTTACTTTGCGAATTGCAAACGAGTGGCGCTTTGTGTATACTAAAGGTGCAGAAAGGAAAGGTGATTCCATTGTACAATGTGAAGACCGAGACTTCTGTAAAACCGGTCTAAAACAAGAAGTCGACAGATTCTCAAAACGCCGGGATCGATGCACCGAAGGGCTGCCCCACCGAACGGGGTTTGAATAAAGCGAGTGACTTGTTCGTAGTAAGTGGTGCAGACAGGAAACGGGAATCGAGTCAACAGAAAGAGAGGTTAAAAGGATGTTAGATACCAAGATAAGTGAAAAATAACCCTTGATTGTGTGAGTGTAAAGAAACCGCAATCAAGGGTTATTTTTTTTGCCGTCGTCCGTCCGCCAAAAGGCGGGCTTTTTTGTTTTTGCGCGTTTTTTTGCAAGGGGGGCGCAAAGTGATGGGGCGGCGCGCGTGCTTTGTCGCCTTGAGGCGGGCGCGCCTGTCTTGCCACATCGCTTTGTTTATAAATTGGTTGCGCTGTAAAGAGCATGAAAAAGCGCGCCCGATTTGGGCGCGCAGGATTTGGTGCGGGTCATTCCACGTGCAGGGTGTAGCCCTCGCGGATGTTTTCCAGTTTGTTTAAAAAACCCTCGCCGTTGTGGTAGACGCAGTCGTGGAAACTGTCTCCGTCGTGCAATCGCACAATCTCAAAGCGGTTGGAGTAGACGTCCTCCAAGCGGCGGCGGAAGGTGACGACCTTCGGCTCCGGCAGGCAGAGCACGACGCGCTCGGTGGGCAGGTCCCGTTCGGCGTAGGTGAAGAATTCCCAATCGGGGTGCGGCTTCCAACGCACGCTTGCGGGCAGGCGGCGCGCACGGCGGCGGGTAAGACTGACGGGACTGCCGAAGAGCAGGCCGGCGTTTTTTACAAGCTCCAGATTTGTCGCGTCCAAAAAGCGCAGGTGTTGGTTTTTGGAGCGGGTGGTCACGAGCTTCACCGCAAAAGCGCGGGTCTTGGTGACGACGGAAAACTCACACTCGCGGGAATTGTAGTTGCCGAGAAGGTAGGTTGCACGGTGGCGCGTGAAGGAAAACCCCTTCTGCTTGCATACGCCGCGCACGCGGTGCATGTAGGTCGCTCGCCGCAAGACGCGCACGATCCACGGCCACGTGACGATGAGCAAAACGAGCACGACCTGCAAGAGATACTGCTCGTAAAAGAGGGAAAAGAGGAAGCCGCGCACCGCGTGCCACGCGGTGACGATCCCGTTCCAAACGCTTTCAAAAAATTCCATGGATCTCCTTACAGAGTGTCGATGACGCCCGCAATGATTTCCAGACAGAGCGCGGCCGCGGTGTCCTTGGTTTCGTAGAACTCCTCTGCGCCGCCCTCAATGCCGTCGCTGACGATCTTGATGAGCATGCAGGGCACGCCGCTTCGGTTGGCGGTCAGGACGATGCCCGCCGCCTCCATTTCGCAGATGTCCGCGCCAAAGACGTGGGCAAGCTCCAACTTCTTCTTGGGGGAGGCGATGAATTTGTCGCCCGAGGCGCAGGTGAGGCGCTTTAGGTCGGGGGCAAACTCCAGGGCTTTTTCCACAAGCTCCGCGGTTGCGGGCAGGTAGACGGTGGGGTAGGAAAGGTAGCGTCCGACCTCGGTGCCGTCGGCGGCGGAGGTGTCAAAATCGTAGTGGACGACGCGCTCCACGATGCCGACCTTGGTCTTTGCCATGTCGGCGGTCAGTCCGCCCACCACGCCGAAGTTGACGATCAGCTCCACGCCAAAGGTGCTGATGAGGTACTGCGTGGCGGCGGCCGCGGCAATTTCGCCCGCGCCGCTTTCCACGATGATGAGGCGGTACGTGTCGGTGGTGTATTCCAGGGTGAAAAAGCCGCGCGCGTCAAGCTGTTTGAGCTTGCCTTCGAACTTTTCGAGCACGGACTTCATTTCCACCGCAACGACCATTCCGATTGTTTTCATAGGCTTGTTCCTTTACAGTTTATTGTCATTGAAATTATTATAGCAGACCCACGCGCCTTGTCAACAGATTGTTTACAATCTGTGGCTTGACACTACCGTTTTTGGGGCGTATAATGGCAACCGTTAGCCGACGAACAATTAGCCGACGAATGTTTTGAGGAATTTATGGAAAAACACACGCAAATTGCCTTGAAGATGGATCGTCTGCAGCTGGTCAGCCGCGCCCTTCGCCGCCGAAAACTGCGCGAGGTCGGGCTGTGGCGCGGGCAGATGCCGATTTTGGAGTACGTGCTGGAGCACGAGGGCTGCACGCAGAGCGCGCTTGCCGCGGCGCTCGGCCTTTCCGCCGCGACGGTTGCCGTTTCCACCAAGCGTCTTGCCGCCGCGGGGCTCTTGACCAAGGAGGCGGACGGGGAGAATCTTCGCTGCAACCGCCTGTTTGTCACCGACGCGGGGCGTGAAAAGCTGCTTGCGGGAAAGCTGGTTGCCGAGGAGCACAACGCGGCGCTTTTTTCGGTCCTGACGGACGAGGAGCAGCAGACGCTTTGCGCACTTTTTGACAAGCTGCTCTCGCAGTGCGAGGAGAGGGGAGTCGCCCCCTCGCCTCTGGACAACTACATTTTGCAAAATCAATTGGAATCTGAGGAAACGAAGTAATGTTTAAGAAACTCTTGCCGTACATCGGCAAATACAAGAAAGAAACGATCCTCACGCCCGTGATGGTGGCGGGTGAGGTCCTGATGGAGGTCCTCATTCCGTTTCTGATGGCGTGGATCATTGACTACGGCTTGAATGAAAATCCCGAAGAGCATTTTCTTTTGAATATGCTCAAAAATATGGGCGTGGAGAATCCGCGCGTGCCCTTCATTGCCATTTTGGGCGGGTGCATGATTCTCATGGCGCTCATCTCCCTCGTGTTCGGTGCGCTGGGCGGACGTTACGCCGCCGTGAGTGGCTGTGGCTTTGCCGCGAATTTGCGCGAGGCTGAGTTCCGCCGCGTGCAGGCGTTTTCCTTTGCCAACGTGGACAAGTTCACCACCGCGTCCCTCGTCACGCGTATGACGACGGACATCATGTTTACTCGCATGACCTTTACCACCTTTACGCGCTCGCTTGCCAGAAGCCCCTTGATGCTCATCGGCTCGGCGATTATGGCGTTTACCATCAACGCGCGCCTGTCGCTCATCTTCCTCATTGCCGTGCCCGTGCTTGCGGCGGTCATCTTCTTTATTTCCACGCACACGCATCCGCTGTTTCTCGCCATGTTTAAGAAGTACGACAAGATGAACGAGGGCGTGCAGGAGAACCTCATCGGCATTCGCGTGGTCAAGGCATTCGTGCGCGGCAAGCACGAGATGGAGCACTTTGAACTGACCAGCGAGGACGTGATGAACGCGGAGCGCCGCGCCCAGCGTCTCATGGTCTTTATGTCGCCCGTCATGCAGCTTTCCATGTATGCCTGCATGATTGCCATCGCTTACTTCGGCGGCAACCAGATTGTCGCGGGTGAGATGACCACGGGTCAGCTCATGGGCTTCATTTCCTACATCAACCAGATCCTCATTAGCCTGATGATGATCTCCATGGCCTTCGTCACCTTCATGATCAGCCGCGCCTCCATGGAGCGCATCGTGGAAGTGCTTGACGAGGTGCCGGACATCTCCGACGAGAACGCGGACGAGAGCCTTACCGTGCGCCACGGCGGCATCGTCTTCGACCACGTGGACTTCTCTTATTTTAAGGACGAAAACAACCTGCACCTGGAGAACGTCAGCCTGATGATCCAGCCCGGCAGTACGGTGGGCATCATCGGCGGCACGGGCAGCTCCAAGAGCACGCTGGTCAACCTCATCGCCCGTCTGTACGACGTGACGGATGGCAGGGTGCTGGTGGGCGGCAAGGACGTGCGCGCCTACAAGCTCAAGACCCTGCGCGAGGCGGTTGCCATGGTGTTGCAGAAGAACACGCTGTTCTCCGGCACCATTCGCGAGAATTTGCGCTGGGGCAACGAAAACGCCACCGACGAGGAGATCGAGGCCGCTTGCCGTGCGGCTTGCGCACACGAGTTTGTCACCTCGTTCCCCGACGGGTATGACACGGACCTCTCGCAGGGCGGTGTCAACCTTTCCGGCGGGCAAAAACAGCGCCTGTGCATTGCGCGCGCCCTGTTGAAAAAGCCTAAAATTCTGATTCTGGACGACTCCACGAGCGCCGTGGACGTGGCGACGGATGCCTCCATTCGCGCCGCGCTTGCTGAGCGCCGCGGAGAGATGACGACCATTATCATCGCCCAGCGCATCACGAGCGTGATGGACGCCGACCAGATCATCGTGCTGGACGACGGCAAGGTTTCCGCCGTCGGCAAACACGAAAAACTGCTTGAAACAAACGATATTTACCGCGAAGTGTACGAGGCCCAGCTCAAGGGCCGCGAGGAAGGGGGCGAGATCCATGGCTGATAACAAGAACGCCCGCATGCCCAAAGGCCCCGGCGGCCCCAAGGGACCCGGTCCCCGCGGCGGCGGTAAGCCGAAGAATCCCCTGCGCATCATCGGCCGCCTTCTGACCTACCTCGGACCGTGGAAGTGGCTGATTTTGCTCGTGGTCGTGCTGGTTTTGACAAGCTCGCTTGCGGGCGTGTTCGGCACGTTCCAGCTCAAGGGGATTTTCAACTCCCTCGAGCCGCTGATTGGCGCGGAGAATCCCGATTTCAGCGGATTTTTGCAGAGCCTTGCCACGATGGCTGTCATCTATGTCGTCGGTGTGTTGGCAACGTATGCGTACAACCGCATTATGATCCACGTTTCCACGGGGGTCATGCACCGCCTGCGCACGGATATGTTCAAGAACCTGCAGGGCTTGCCGCTCCGCTACTTTGATTCCCGCACCCACGGTGAGACGATGAGCCGCTTCACCAACGATACGGACACCCTGCGCGAGATGATTTCAAACGGGCTTCCCAACTTCATCTCCTCCACGACCACCGTGCTTGGCGTGTTCGTGATGATGTGCGTGCTCTCCTGGCATCTGACCCTGCTCGTGCTTCTTATGCTCGGCATCATGTTCCTCGTGCTCAAGAGCGTCGGCGGCAGGAGTGCCAAGGGCTTTTCCGAGTGCCAGAAGCAAATTGCCGTTCTCATGGGCAATATGGAAGAAATGGTCGACGGCCAGAAGGTTGTCAAGGCGTTTTGCCGCGAGGAAAAGGCGATTGAGGGCTTTTGTCGCGCCAATGAGGATATGCGCGTTGCCTCCACCTTTGCCAACACGTATGCAAACGTGCTCATGCCGATCATGGGCAACCTCGCCTACGCGCACTACGCGTTGACGGCCATGGCGGGTGCCATGTTCTTCCTCTTTGGTTGGATCGGCGACATTGGTACCATCGCCGCGTTTTTGCAGTACACGCGCAACTTCTCCAACCCCATCACGCAGATGTCCCAGCAGATGAACAGCGTGTTCGCCGCTCTGGCGGGCGCGGAGCGCATCTTTGAGCTTCTGGACGAAGAGGGCGAGGTGGACGACGGCTACGTGACGCTCGTCAATGCCCGCGAGGACGAAAACGGCGCCCTGGTCGAGTGCGAAGAACGCACGGGCATCTGGGCGTGGCGTCACCCGCACGAGGACGGCAGCCTGACCTACACGCGCCTGAGGGGCGACGTGCGTTTTGAAAACGTGGACTTCGCCTACGATCCCGAAAAGCCGGTGCTGCGCGGCATCAGCCTCTACGCCGAGCCGGGTCAGAAGATCGCCTTCGTCGGTTCTACCGGCGCGGGCAAGACCACGATCACCAACCTCATCAACCGCTTTTACGACGTGCCCGACGGCAAGATCCGCTACGACGGCATCAACATCAATAAGATCAAGAAAGCAGACCTGCGCCGCAGCCTCGGCATGGTATTGCAGGACACGCACCTGTTCTCCGGCACGGTCATGGATAACATCCGTTACGGCAGACTCTCCGCCACGGACGAGGAATGTGTCGCCGCCGCACGCCTTGCGGGCGCGGATACGTTCATTCGCCACCTCTCGGACGGCTACAATACGTACCTGACCGGAGACGGCGAGAGCTTGTCTCAAGGCCAGCGCCAGCTGCTGGCCATCGCGCGTGCCGCAGTCGCCAACCCGCCCGTGCTCATTCTGGACGAGGCGACGAGCTCCATCGACACCCGCACGGAAGCGCTCGTTGAGCGCGGCATGGACAGCCTCATGCACGGCCGCACGGTGTTCGTCATCGCGCACCGACTCTCCACCGTCCGCAATTCCGACGCCATCATGGTTCTGGAAAAGGGCGAGATCATCGAGCGCGGAAACCATGAGGAACTGCTTTCCCAAAAGGGTAAGTATTACCAACTTTATGCCGGCATGTTCGAGCTTGACTGAAGCACAAAATAAAAAGCCTTTCGCGAAAAGCGAGGGGTTGCTAAGGATAGTAAAAGGATGTGTAGAATTTCTACATATCCTTTTCATTTTGTCGCATACCGTAACAAGCAGGACATTTGGGTACCCAAACGTCACTTGTTAGGAGAACCTAAAACCCTTTTACCCATCTCAAAACAAGTGATATTGTGAGACAGGTCTCACAGTGATATTTTTGATAAATCAAAAGTGATATTGAAACCTTGCGGTTTCAGTGATATTTTATTCGCCCTAAAACTGCCGAAGGCAATACCACTCGGCGTTAGCCGAATATCACTGCGAAGCAATATAACTCGCTTTCAGCGAATAAAACTGGCCAAGTGTCCTTAAGAACACTTGGCCAAAGCGAAAGGCTTTTTCTTTTCTTCTTTCGTAAGGGAGAGAACGGCGGTCTTGAGATTGAGTTTTTTTTAAAAGAAAGTCCTCTGTTTGTTTTCAAAACTCTTCTTTAAGGCTGCGGGCAAAGAGGGTGGCGAGCAGGGTCTTTGCATCCGTCTCGCGTTTGATTACGTAGCGGTAGAGCGCGTCGCAGATGGGCATTTCCACACCGAGCTTTTGGCTCTTTTCGTAGAGCACCTCAAGGGTGTAAACGCCTTCGCACAGGCGGGTCTCTGTCTCGCCGCGCACGAATTTTTCGCCGAAGCGCTTGTTGTTGGAGTGGGGGGAGAAGAAGGTCGTCTCGCACTCTCCGAGGAAGGCGAGCCCGTAGATCGAGGTGGAGTCTCCGCCCATGGCGGTGATGAAGCGCGCCATTTCCACGCAGGCGCGCACGATGAACGCGCCCTTTAAGGATGCGTAGCCCAGCCCGTCCAGCACGCCCGCGCCGATGCCGTACACGTTTTTGGCGGCGGCGCCGATCTCGTTGCCGACGAGGTCCTTTCCGACGTAAAAGCGAATGAGGTCGGAGGCAAAGCGGTGGGCAAGGGAGGCCTTGACCTCCTCGCTGTCGGAGTCGATGACCATGCAGTTGGGAATGCCCGCGGTAAAGTCCTGAATGTGGCCGGGGCCGACCCAGACGGCAAGGCGGGGAGAGGGGCCGAGCACCTCGCGCACGATCTGAGTTAAGCGCATGCCGCTTGCGATCTCCAAGCCCTTCATGCACAGAATGACGGTCTTTTCCGAGAAGTCAAAGCCTTGACACTCGTGCAGAAAACCGCGCAGGTTTTGACTGCCGATGGAGATGATGACGGTGTCGGAGGAGAGCGCTGTGGCAAGGTCGTCGGTCAGCGTGATGCTGTCCGGCAGGGTGACGAACTCGTTTTTGCGCGTCTCTTTGAGGTTTTGAAAGTCGGCGGCGGCTCGCATGCCGTAGAGGGTGACGTCCTCTCCGATGCGATCGGTGTACCAAGCGAGGCAAGAGCCCCATCGGCCGCAACCGACGATGGTCAGTTTGTTGTTCAAGTTGGTTCTCCTTATTCGAAGCAGACGTGGTTTTTCAGGGCTTCCAGCATGACGCGCGCGCTCTGCAGGTTGGTGGCAAGGGGAATGGCCTGCACGTCACACAGACGCAGCAGGGCGGATACGTCCGGCTCGTGCGGCTGTGCGGTCAGGGGATCGCGCAGGAAAATGACGAGGTCGAGGTTGCCGTCGGCAAGCATGGCGCCGATCTGCTGGTCGCCGCCCAAGGGGCCTGATTTCATGCGGTGGATGGGCAGGGCGGTCTCGCCCATGATCAGTGTGCCCGTGGTGCCCGTGGCGTAGAGCTCATGGGCGGAGAGCACGTCCTTGTATTCAATGGCGAGGCGGATGATCTCGTCTTTTTTCTTGTCGTGTGCGATGAGTGCGATCTTCATGTATTTCTCCGTGTAAAGTAGATTTGCTTTGCCTCATTATAGCACAAAGGCGGTTTTTGCGCAAGAATTCTTGTGTAAACAGTTGCATTTGTGCGCCCTTCGGTGGTACAATGCAGACAAGTATCGTTTCATAACTTATCAACGAAGTTGACAGAAGATATACAAAAAGAGGAGCGTTTTATGAAAATTCTTATCGTCGGCGTCGGCAAGATCGGCAGCACCTTGCTCTCGGGACTGGTCTCCGAGGGACACGACGTGGTCGCCATTGACTCTTCCGCCGTGGTATTGGAGCAGGTTGCGAACGTGTACGACGTGATGAGCCTTTGCGGCAACGGCGCGGACAGCGACGTGCTGGAGGAGGCGGGCGCGCGCGACGCAGACTTGTTCATCGCCGTGACCGGCAGCGACGAGTTCAATATGCTTGCTTGCTTCCTTGCCAAGCGCATGGGTGCCAAGTACACCGTGGCGCGCATCCGCACGCCTGAGTATAACGATACCTCGCTTGATTTTATGCGCAAGAATTTGGAACTTGACTTCGCCATCAATCCCGAGCGTCTCAGCGCGCACGACGTGTTGAACATTCTCAAGTTCCCCTCGGCGGTGAAGATTGAGTCTTTCACGCGCCGTCAGTTTGAGATGATCGAGATCCGTCTGCGCGACGACTCCGCGCTCTCCGGCATGACGCTTGCCGAGTTGCGCGCAAAGTACGATGCAAAGGTGCTCGTCTCCTGCGTTGGACGCGGGGAAGAGGTCTTCATTCCGGACGGCTCCTTTGCACTCAAGGCCAAGGACAAGATCGGCATTATCGCCCCGCCGCAGGAGGTGCAGAAGTTTTTGCGCGAGCTCGGCGTGTTGAAGAAGCGCTCCCGCAACGTTATGATCGTCGGCGGAGGCAGCATTTCCCGCTATCTCGCCGCCTCTCTTCTCTCCATCGGCGCCTCGGTCAAGATCATTGAGAAGGACGAGGAGCGCGCCGCCGCTCTGTGCGAGGCCCTGCCGAAGGCCGTCGTCATCTGCGGGGACGGCGCGAATCAGGAACTGCTTCTGGAAGAGGGACTGGACAAGATGGACGCCTTCGTCGCTCTGACGGGCATGGACGAGGAGAACATTCTGCTCTCCATTTTCGCTACGGGCCACGGGGTGGAGAAGACCGTCGCCAAGGTCAACCGCGACGAATTTATCGCCCTTGCGGAAAAACTCGGCGTGGACACCGTCATTTCTCCCAAGCGCGCCGTGTCGGACGTGCTGGTCAGTTACGTGCGTGCACTCAACAACTCCCTCGGCAGTCAGGTGGAGATGCTTTACAAGCTCATGGACGAGAAGGTGGAGGCCTTGGAGTTCAAGGTCGCATCCGGCGCGCATCTTTGCGACGTTCCCTTAAAGGATCTGCCCTTGAAGAAGGGCGTGCTCATTGCGGGTATCGTGCGGGAACGCCGCGGCATCGCCCCGACGGGCGAGACGACCATTCTTGCGGGGGACCGCGTGGTGGTCATTGCCCCTGCGGATCTGCATTTTAACGATCTTGAAGATATTTTGAGATAAGTCTTTTCGGGTAGATGGAATGAATCGTAGAATGGTTTTGTTTATGGTCGGGCGCATTCTGCAGATCGAGGCTCTGCTCTTTCTGCCGTCGCTTGCCTGTGCCTTGGTTTACAGAGAGTGGAATACCGCGCTGTCCTTTGCCGCGGCCGCGGCGATCGCCGCGGTGCTCGGCACCTTGATGACGGTGGCCAAGCGCTCCCGCATTCCTTCGCGCATTTACGCGCGCGAGGGCTTCGTGATCGTGGGGCTTGCCTGGCTCGCCATGTCCGCCGTCGGCGCCTTGCCTTTTGTCATTACCGGTGCCGTTCCGTCGTATATCGACGCGTTTTTTGAGACGGTCAGCGGCTTTACCACGACCGGCGCGAGCATTTTGACGAACGTGGAGGGCATGTCACACGGGCTACTGTTTTGGCGCAGCTTCACGCATTGGGTCGGCGGCATGGGCGTGCTCGTGTTCGTCATGGCCATTTTGCCCACCGAGGGCGGCGGTCGATCCATTCACATCATGCGCGCGGAGATGCCGGGACCCATCGTGGGAAAACTGGTGCCCAAGATCCGCGACACCGCCATGATCCTGTACCTCATCTATATTGCCATGAGCGTGCTGGAGGTCGTGTTGCTGCTCTGCGGCGGCATGAGTTTCTTTGACAGCGTGGTGCACACTTTCGGTACCGCGGGGACCGGCGGCTTCGGGATCAAGGCAGACTCGCTGACCTCTTATTCGCCGTATTGCCAGTGGGTCATCGCGGTGTTTATGTTCCTGTTCGGCGTGAATTTCAACGTGTATTATCTCCTGATCCTCGGCAAGCTCAAGAGCGTGTTCAAAAGTTCGGAAATGTGGTGCTACACAGCCGTTGCCGTGGCGGCGACTGCGTTGATCTCCGTCAACATTTACTCGATCTATCAGAACGTGGGCGACTCCTTGCGCCTCGCGGCGTTTCAGGTCAGCTCCGTCATGACCACGACGGGCTACGCTACGGCGGATTTCAACCTGTGGCCGGACTTTTCCAAGGCGCTTCTGGTGCTTTTGATGTTCATCGGCGCCTCGGCGGGCAGTACGGGCGGCGGTATTAAGGTCTCCCGCGTGATGCTCATGTTCAAGCTTGCGCGCCGCGAGCTCAAGCGGCTCGTGCATCCTCGGAGCGTCTCCGTGGTCAAGCTGGAGGGCAAGAAGGTGGAGGAGCAGACACTCTCCAATACCGCCGTGTACCTTTTGGTGTACGCCTTGCTGTTCTTCGGCTTCTTTCTTCTGGTGTCGATCGACAATTTGGATTTCGAGAGCACCTTTACCGCGGTTGCTGCGTGCTTCAACAACATCGGCCCGGGCCTTGCAAGCGTCGGTCCTGCCGCCAATTATGCGCACCTTTCCGACTTTTCTAAGATCGTTCTTTCCGCATCCATGCTGTTTGGCAGATTGGAGATCTTCCCCGTGCTCGTGGCATTTTCGCTCTCAACGTGGAAGAAAAAATAACGCGCAAGAGGCAGTTTCTCTTTTGAATGAATTTTAGGAGGCGCGTATGTCCAGCTTTGAAAATCTCAGAATCGTTGACAATTTTTATCAGACCTCGCTGTTTTTCCCCATGCCCACCGTCGTCATCAGCACGTTGTGCGAGGACGGCACGACCAACCTCGGCCCGTACTCGCTCGTGCAGCCTTACTACGTGGCGGGCAAGGAGTATTACGCCATGCTGCTGTCCTGCCGCAACTCGTCCAATACCGCGCAGAACATCCTGCGCAACGGCAAGTGCACGCTCAATTTCATCGACGACAAGCCCTCCACCTTTGCGGAGGCGGTCAAGCTTTCCTGGCCGGGAGACAAGCCGGAGGAAAAGATGCCCAAGTGCCGTTTCAAACTCGAAAAGAGTCTTTTGGAGGAGGAAACGGGCGAGGCGCGCCCCATGGTGCTCACGGATGCCATTCAGGCTGTTGAGTGCACGTGGGTGCGGGAATTGGACGGCGCCGACAAGGACGCGGCGGGCGAGCTGAACGGCTATGAGGGCCCGTATCACGACTTTAACGGCATCACCTCCAAGTTTGGTGCGCACTTCATTCTGAAGATCGATAAGATCCTGATGAAGAAGAAGTACAGTGACGCCATCATCCGTGGCGTGAAGGCGGGCGATTTCCCGCCTCTTCCCGTAGATTACGGCTACCGCGATTCCAAAAACTTTTGGTTCCACAGAAAGCGCCGCATGCGCGCAGAGCTTTTGCAGATGCGCGAAGCCAGCCTGGAGAGCGTACGTTACGCCGCCGACCGCGCGGACGATACGGTCAAGTTTACCGACGAGGCGCTCAAGACGGTGCTTGCCGTGCCGAGAGTGTTTTTGCCGTTGGTGCTTCGCGGCTGCGTGGATTGGGCGAAGGAAAACGGCGTGACGCTCGTCACCGAGGAGCACATGAAGATCATCAACGACAAGCGTGCCAAGGAAAAAGAGAAGAAAAAGTAAGTGAAAAAGATCCAAAACCCCGCCCAAAGGCGGGGTTTTCTGTTTTTGCGAAAAAAGTTTTTCTTTTTCACCAACCTAAAGGTTGGTGCTTTGAGCTTTTGGAAAAAAACATAATTTTTTTCGCGAGATACCTTGACAGGTGATGTATCTCGTGTTATAGTGGTAGCACGAAAGGGGGATTGCCCATGTCCATTGCAGGTGACCTGATTCGAGGTCATACAGATGCGATCATCCTTGCGCGACTCATGAAAGAGGACAGCTACGGATACGAGATCAACAAGACCATCCTGACCTTGTCCGGCGGCCGTTTCGAACTCAAGGAAGCCACGCTTTACACATCCTTCAAGCGACTGGAAGAGCTCGGCCACATTCAGTCTTACTGGGGCGAAGGCGGCACGGGAGCGCGCAGGAGATATTACACCATCACCCCGTCCGGCAGAGAGGCGTATTACCATCTGCTTGCGGAGTGGGGCGAAACCAAAGAGATTATGAATCAATTGCTGGAGGCAAACGAAACATTATGAGAGAGAAATTGATTGACTATGTAAATTTGCTGTTTGCAGGCACGGACGGCACGGAAGAGATCCGTCAGGAGATCCTGCAAAACACGCTGGACCGTTACGACGACCTCATCGGTCAGGGTAAGGCGCCCGAGGCGGCGTACCGCCTCGCCATCACCGGCATCGGGGATATCAACGAGATCCTTGCCCGCCCCGCCGAGAAGGGAGCCTTCGCTTCCGACGCGGCCATTCCCGCCGCAGAGGAAAACAAGAAGCCCTTGTGGAAGCAGATCGTCTTTGCCATCGGCATTTTCTTGTACATCGTGTCCCTGATCCCGCTCTTTGTGCTCGGCTCGCTTGACGAGAGCCTCAGACAGTTGACCGGCGGCGTCGTGGATTTCTCCGTCCTCGGTCTTTGCGGAACCATCGGCATCTGCGCTGTGGCCACCGTGTTCGTCATTCTCGGCGTGACCGGTAAGGGCACGAAGCGGGCAGAGAAGAAGGCCGTGGAGGAGAACGACCCCAAGCGCGCCCTGCGCAACAGCGTCAGCACCCTCATTTCTGCGATCGGCCTTGCCACGTATTTCATTATCAGCTTTACCACCGGCGCGTGGCACATCACCTGGGTCGTTTTCCCGATCATGGGCGCCGTCACCGGCCTCGTAAACGCTTGCTTGGACTTGAAGGAGGAAAACGACAATGAAAAGTAACGCGATCATCCGCATCGTCTTGTTTTCCCTTGCCATTCTCATCGGCGTGTCGCTCTTGCTCTTTGCTTTGGGGGCGATTCGTTTCCCCGTACAGCTCAAGGCGGATGAGAAGCAGACTTCATCCTCTTGGGTAAATGCCGACGACGTGGTGAATATCCACGTCGAGTGGGTCGCGGGAAGTGTGAACTTCAAGTACGCCAACACCAACCGCATCTCCTTTGAGGAGGTCGGCAACTTCCCCGAGAGCGAGAAAATGGTCTGGTCCAAAGTGGACAACACCTTAAATATCCGCTTCTCTCCCAGAAAGAGCTTCGTGACTATCGACCTCGGCTTCCTTTCCACGACCCCCGTGTATAAGAAGGATCTGACCATCACCCTGCCGACGAAGTGGGCGGGAAGAGAAGTGCAGGTGGAGGCAGTCTCCGCGGATATCTACGCCAACGACCTCGTTTGTGATATTCTGGACGTGGATGCCGTCAGCGGCAACGTTTACGCAAACCACCTGCGCGTCAAAGAGCTGACCGTCGACGGTGTTTCCGGCAACATCAACGCCTCGGGCGTTTTTGAAAAGGTGGATATGGACTGCGTCTCCGGCAACTGTGACCTCGTCGTGCAGAACAACGCCAAGCAGATCGACTTCGACGGTGTCTCCGGCAACCTGAATATTACCTTGGTCGAGCCTTCCGGCTTCGTCTGCAAGGTTGAAGCCCCGCTCAACGTGTTCAGAAGCGAGTTTGAGACTACGCGCGTGGACAAGGTCTTTACCTACGGCGACGCCGCCATCAAGATCTACGTTGACGGCGTTTCCGGCACCGTGAACATCAAGGACGGCGGCTCTTCGCAGAAGTGAGTCTGCTGCAAAATTGCCAAACACATCGCGCAAGATGTGATTGTTTTTTCCAAAATAATACCCAAGGCGCACGAAATCGTGCGCCTTGGGTATTTTTGTTTGCGTGTCGAGTTGCAGGGGGACGAAGTCGTTTCAGATGCAAAAAGAAACACCAACCATTCGGTTGGTGTTTCGAGCAATCAGGTGCGTAAACACAGGTAAAAACGAAGAAAAGGTGCGCAAATATACTGTTCGACAAATTGGAATTTGGCACTTCTGTTTATAGTAAAAAATTGGTGTTTTATTCAACATCTAATATTTCGTCGTGAGATATATTATCCCAATTTCCATTTAGCATTTTTATGATAGCAGTATATTTAATTTCTTTGGGTATGACTTTAAAATTGTATGGACTATTTTCAGATAACGGGGTGACAATTACTGCTTGCTTAGATGGTAGAAAAGACAGTTTATGTACATCGGTACACACCACTACATCTGTTTGGTTTTGCAAAGCATCTTTTATCTCTTGCATCAACTTTGGATTTCTTTGTGCATCAAACACAAAATCAAAGGTTTTAATCATATTTACGCCTCTTCACCAATTCAAGTTTGTCTAACTGAATTGTACCATAATGCAATTCGCTTTTCAATGATGCATCGCCTTACAGCGATGATATATACGCTAAAGCGTGATGAGATACAGCCCCATAGGGGCTGATGATATGCACCGCACTTCGCGCGGTGATGATATACCAAGCCTGCGGCTTGGATAAAAAAGAACGAACTTTTGGTAAACAAAAGTTCGTTCTTTTTTGGTGCGAGAGACGGGACTTGAACCCACACGGCATTGCTGCCACTAGCCCCTCAAGCTAGCGCGTCTGCCAATTCCGCCACTCTCGCGTAGGCATTGTTATTATACACGAAAAATCTTGCTTGTCAAGCGTTTTCGTGAAAATAAACGCGAAATAAAAATTTTATTTCTTGCCGCCTTTGAGCTCTGCAAGTTCTGCCTTGAGCTTCTCGTTTTCGGAGAGGTAGTCCAGTGCCAAGAACAGAAGTGCCTGGCCCTTGGTGATGCGGGCGTTCTTATAGATGAGGTCGTTGATCTCGTCTTCCACGCGCTTGGCGTTCTTGCGGACGACCTCTTCGCTCTCGGTGGTTTGGATATTCAGGGGCATGCCGAGCACCTGAACCTCGTATTTTTGCTTTTTCATGGGGATACCCCTTTCTTTTTTTGGAAAAAAACTTGTCAAACTTCGTACTTCTTATTATAATGAAATAGTTAGCAAATGCAAGCACTTTTTTGAAAAAGGAAACGTTATGACAAAAGAAGTTTTACAAAATGCCCGCCGCATCGTCGTCAAGGTCGGCTCTTCCACCCTGACGCACGCGAACGGCAGTATGGATTTTCGCCGCATTGAGGACCTTGTGCGCACGCTGTCCGACCTGCAAAATGCGGGCAAGGAGATGATCCTCGTCTCCTCCGGTGCCATGAGCGTGGGCTTCGCCCGTCTCTCGCAGACCAAGGAGGGCAAGACCTTGGCGCAAAAGCAGGCGGCGGCCGCCGTCGGCCAGTGCGGCCTGATCGACCTTTACGACCGACTGTTTTCGGAGTATTCCCACGTCATCGCGCAGATCCTCATCACCCGCGACGTGGTGGAGAACGACGTGCGCCGCGAGAACGCGCGCCGCACCTTCTGCACGCTCATCGAGTCGGGCGTGATTCCCGTGGTCAACGAGAATGACACCGTCTCCTACGAGGAGATCGAGTTCGGCGACAACGACACGCTCTCCGCGCACGTGGCGCACCTCTGCCACGCAGATCTGCTTATCAACCTTTCCGACGTGGACGGTCTGTACTCCGCAAACCCCCGCGCGGACGAGAATGCAAAACTCATTCCGCACGTGGGTGAGATCACCGACGAGCTCTATGAGATCGCGGGCGGCGCGGGCACCGTGCTCGGCACGGGCGGCATGCACTCCAAGATCGAGGCGGCGTCCTTTGCCATGAAGCACGGTATTCCCATGGTCATCACCTCCGGCGCCGATCCCAAGAATATTTACCGCGTGCTGGAGGGCGACTTTGTCGGCACGCTCTTCTGCGCGAAATGAGTTTGCCCTCGCCCTTGACGCTCGCCTACCTCGGCGACGCCGTGCTTTGCTTAAAAGCGCGCGAGACCTTGCTTTCTCTCGGGTTTTCCAAGCCTGCCGAGTGCACCAAAACGGAACTCGTTTTCGTGCAGGCGGAGTATCAGGCACAGGCGGCGCGCCGCCTTTTGGACGTCTTCACCGAAGAGGAGAGGGAAGTGTTTCAGCACGGCAAAAATGCCAAGAGTCACTCCGCGCCCCGCCACACGGATCTCTACACTTACCGCCTTGCCACCGCACTGGAGGCGGTGTTCGGATATCTGAAGCTGCAGGGAGAGAGCGCGCGCATCGACGAACTTTTTGCGCTCGGATTTGAAAAAACGGTACAAGACCTTGCAAAAAGCAAAAATTTGTGATACAATGCTTTGTCTATTCAAGGATATATAAATAAAGTATGGTAAAAAACCACTAAGGAGGAAACAACATGTCTAAGAAATTTGTGTATCTCTTCTCCGAGGGTGATGCCAGCATGCGTGAGCTGCTGGGCGGCAAAGGTGCCAACCTCGCAGAAATGACCAAGATCGGTCTGCCGGTGCCGCAGGGCTTCACCGTCACCACGGAAGCTTGCACCCAGTACTACGAAGACGGCAAGACCATCAACGCCGACATTCAGGCGGAAATCATGGAATATATCGACAAGATGGAAGGCATCACCGGCTTCAAGTTCGGCGATAAGGAAAACCCCCTGCTTGTCTCCGTCCGTTCCGGTGCCCGTGCCTCCATGCCGGGTATGATGGATACCATTTTGAACCTCGGTCTCAACGACGAAGTCGTGGAAGTCATGGCCGCCAAATCCGGCAACGCTCGCTGGGCTTGGGACTGCTACCGCCGCTTCATTCAGATGTACTCCGACGTCGTTATGGAAGTCGGTAAGAAGTACTTCGAGGAACTCATCGACAAGATGAAGGAAGAAAAGGGTGTGACCCAGGACGTCGAGCTGACTGCCGACGACCTCAAGGAACTCGCCTCCCAGTTCAAGGCCGAATACAAGGCCAAGATCGGCAAGGAGTTCCCCTCCGATCCGAAGGAACAGCTCATGGGCGCGGTGGAAGCCGTGTTCCGTTCTTGGGATAACCCCCGTGCCAACGTCTATCGCCGCGACAACGATATCCCCTATTCCTGGGGCACTGCTGTCAACGTGCAGTCCATGGCATTCGGCAACATGGGTGACGACTGCGGCACCGGTGTTGCATTTACCCGTGACCCCGCTACCGGCGAGAAGAAGCTGATGGGCGAGTTCCTCACCAACGCACAGGGCGAGGACGTTGTTGCAGGCGTTCGCACTCCCATGCCCATCGCTCA
>JAFYLE010000053.1 GCA_017537265.1 Clostridia bacterium
AATCCATGGCGCACATCAACGCCGGCGCAAAGAAAGTCGTTATCTCTGCTCCCGCAGGCAACGACCTCAAGACCATCGTTTACTCCGTCAACGAAGGCACCCTGACCGCAGAAGATCAGATCATCTCCGCGGCTTCCTGCACCACCAACTGCCTCGCACCCATGGCTGATACCCTCAACAAGGCATTCCCGATCCAGAGCGGTATCATGACCACCGTGCATGCATACACCGGCGACCAGATGATCCTGGACGGCCCGCATCGCAAGGGCGACCTCCGTCGTGCCCGTGCCGGCGCTCAGAACATCGTTCCCAACTCCACCGGCGCTGCCAAGGCGATCGGCCTTGTCATTCCCGAACTCAACGGTAAGCTCATCGGCGCCGCCCAGCGCGTGCCCGTCTGCACCGGTTCCACCACCATCCTCATTGCCGTCGTTAAGGGCAAGGACGTCACCAAGGAAGCCATCAATGCCGCTATGAAGGCCGCCGCTTCCGACTCCTTCGGCTACAACGAAGACCAGATCGTCTCCTCCGACGTCATCGGCATGCGCTACGGCAGCCTGTTCGACGCCACCCAGACCATGGTCGCCAAGATCGACGACGATACCTATCAGGTTCAGGTCGTGTCCTGGTACGACAACGAGAACTCCTACACCTCCCAGATGGTCCGCACCATCAAGTACTTCGCGGAGATGTAATTCTCGAACACAAGTATTTGCAAAAGCCCCGCCGTACGGCGGGGCTTTTTGTATGCGCCCGTTTGGCTTTGCTGGGCAAAAGATATTTTCCTGTTCTTCGTACTGTAATTATTTATTCAGGCAAAGAAAAAGACCTGCCGAAAGGCAGGTCTTTTTTGTTTTTCTTTATTCTTCGTCTGCGATGACGAGGGAGGCATAGACGGTGGACTTGAAGTATTCTTCCGCCTTGGAGTCCGGGGAGACGTAAAGGGTCTCAAGCAGCTTGGTCTCCTCAAAGAGGTTCTCACCGATGTCGGTCAGGGCTTTGGGGAAGGAGACGCTCTTTAAGTTGTCGCAGAAGGCAAACGCGCCGTCACCCAAGGTCGTGACGCCTTCACCGAGGCGCACGCCCGTCAGCATGCTGCAGCAGGAGAACGCCTTTTCTCCGACGTAGGTCACCGTATCGGGAATGACGAGGGTGGCAAGGTTGGAACAGCCCGCGAGTGCGTAGTCGCCGATCTCGGTGACACCCGTGGGAATGTAGAGGGCGGTCAAGGTCTCGCACAGGGAAAGCGAGGAGATCTTCTTGACGTCCGAGGGCAGAGTGATGGAGCCGCCCTTGCCCTTGTAGGCGACGAGGATGCCGTCGCCGAGAATGACGAAGTCGTCCTTGACTTCATTCAAGAACGCGGTGTTGTCAAAGGCGTAGGTGCCGATGTTCTTCACCCCGCGGGAGAGGGTGACGGTCTTGAGGCTCTCACAGTCGGAGAAGGCGTAGTCGCCCACTTCATATACGCTGTCGGGCAGGCTGATCTCTTTGAGTGCCGTGCAGGAGTAAAACGCGTAGTTGCCGATCTCCACGATCGTGTCGGGCAGTACGACCTGTTCCAAAACAGAGGAATTTGCAAAGGCGTTTTCGGCGATGGCCATGACCTTTTTGCCTTCAAGGTCTGCGGGCACGGTGAGGGACTTCTGTCCGACGGCCGCGCGGCGAATGATGGCGTAGTCCTCGTAGAGGTCGTAGGTAAACACGTCCGTCTTGCCTTGAGAGACGAAATTGCTCGTCGGCAGGGGATTGGTCACGGGGACGGGGGTGGTATCGGTCGTGGTACCGCCTTGCGTGCCGCCGCCGGAATTCTGCGTGTTCTTTGGTGGGAAGAGCAGAATGCAGGCGATTACAATGCCCGCTGCAAGCAGTGTGCAAAGGGCGGAGACGAGGGCGATCTTGGCTTTCTTGGAAATCTTGCGTTTGACTTTTGCCATGGGATACTCCTTTTCAGGCTTCTTCGCTGAGTTTGATGAATTCGAGGTTTTCGTAAGCGCGGTCGAGCAGGGCGTCGAGGTCGAGTTTTGCCTCTTCCGCTTCGATCTTTTCGATCTCGGGGGTCAACTTGGGGTGCTTGGGAACGAAGACTGTACAGCAATCTTCGTAGGGGAGAATGGAGGTCTCAAAGGTGTCGATGTGGCGCGCGTA
>JAFYLE010000054.1 GCA_017537265.1 Clostridia bacterium
CTGCCGCCTTTTTTAGCCGCGTTCTCGCTAACGGTGACTACATCCGTCTTTTGAATGCGCCCCGAATCAATTGCTTCCACGACCAACAAAATCGTCATGACCATGGTGACGGAAGCGATCGGCACTTTTTTGTCGGCCTCTTTCTCATAGAGGACCTCACCGGTCTCTTTTTCCATCAAAAGCACGGACGAACACCCCGCGCCGAGTTCCGGCGAGGCCGCCGCCTCCGCGATCGGAACTGCTGTTGTCTCCTCGGCAAAGGCAGTACAGACACCGCCCGCAAGCATACAAATCACAAGCAAAAACGAAAGTTTGCGTTTCATAAAAACACCTCGCATAAGGTTGGTACAATCGGTTTTATGACAAAAGGCAAAAAAATAGACCACGCGATCACTCGCGTGGTCTATTTGTCCGTTGCTATTGATTTTACATTGGTTTTCGCATATAATAATTGACAGAAAAGCCTGTCTTAAAGTTCGCAGACGCCACCCGTCTCTTGCATCATCAATTTTTCTTCCTCATGGGCGGCCAAAGCCTTTCGAAACTCCGCGAGAACCGAGTCCTCGATCACGGCACGAAAACTTGCGTTGATGGGGTGTGCGATGTCACGGTAAGTTCCGTCCGCATTTTTGCGGCTGGGCATGACGATGAAATACTTGTCGTTTGCGTAGATGACCTTGATGTCGTGAACGGCAAATTCGCCGTCAAACGTGACTGAAACGACGGCGCGCATCGGGCCCTCGTCAAAGACTTTTCGAATTTTGATATCTGTCAGTTGCATGGTTTCTGTCCTCCTTCAAACAGTAGGCATCTTCTAACAATCATGATACCTGATACTTATGACTTTAATTGGTGGTTAAATGTTAAAAAATTTTGACTTAAACACACTGTTTTCTCCCAAGTCGCACCTGTTTTTCGCAGGTGTGGGTGGGGTGAGTATGTCCGCGCTCTGCCTTCTCTGCCACGAGAAAGGCATTCAGGTTTCCGGATTTGACGCCACCGAAAGTGCGGTGACGAGAAACCTCGTCGAAAACGGCATTGCGGTCTCTTACTCCTTTGATGAAAAAATGTACGAGGGTGTGGACGCCGTCGTTTACACAGCCGCCATTCAAAAAAGCGACCCGATCTTAGCCTATCCCGCATCGCTCGGGATTCCGCTGATCTCCCGCGCGGATGCACTGGGCCGCCTCTCTCTGGAAAAGAAAAACCGCATTGGCATTGCCGGCACGCACGGCAAATCCACTACCACGGGAATGATGACGCACATCTTCCTTGCGGCTGACCGCGACCCGATGGTGCTTGCAGGGGCCGGAATTCCCGCGATCGGCGGCACGCTGCGCCTCGGTGCAGGCGACGATCTGATCTTCGAGGCCTGCGAATACCAAGACTCCTTTTTGCACTTCTCGCCGACTGTATCCGTGATCTTGGACGTGGAGCACGACCACGTGGATTACTTCCCCACGCCCGAGTCTATCTGCGCCTCCTTCGTTCGCTACGGGAATTTGCCCGGGGACACGGGGGTCTGTATCACCAATTCTGACACGCCTCTTGCGCAAACCGTGTCAAAAGAGGTCACGGTGCCTCAAATTTGCGTCTCCCAGGAACGCGACGCCGATTACACGGCAAAAAACATTCGCCTCACGCGCGGTTTTGCCTGCTTTGACGTGTATTTCCAAGGCCAACTCCTCTTCCCCGTCACGCTTGGAGTACCCGGCAAATTCCAAGTCGGAAACGCTCTGTGCGCCATTGCCGCCGCACGCGCCTGCGGCATCAAGAGCGACGCCATCATCAAAGGCCTTGCCGACTTCCACGGTGTGGACAGACGCTTCCAGATGCGCGGCACACTCTGCGGCGCACCCGTCATTGACGACTACGCGCACCACCCGACCGAAATCGCAGCAACGCTCTCCTGCGCACGCGAATGCGGCTACGAGAACATCGTCTGCGTATATCAACCGCACACTTTCTCGCGCACCGAGGCTTTTTGGAATGAATTTGCCGAAGTGTTTGCGCCTTGCAAAAAGGTGATCTTCGCCGACATTTACCCCGCGCGCGAAGAGCCCCTCCCCGGCATTACCTCCGAAAACCTCGCCGCGGCCGCACAAAACGGTCTCTACGTCGGCGATATGGACGCTATTGCGAAGACGCTGAAAGAATACGAGGGCGCCGACCTCTTTTTGATCATGGGAGCAGGCTCCATCATTCATCTGACCGATAAAATTCTGGAGGATGCATGAACGACACCCTCCTGACCATTTTGATTGCCTTCGGAATCGTTGACCTCTTGGCGCTGTTCATTTACCTTATCTTCAAATTTTCCTACAACAAGCATGTGGAAGAAGTGGGACACTACGGCGACCGCGCCGAACACCTCGTACAAGAGTACATCCACGAACACTTCCCCGACGCGTTTTTGCTCAACAATCTATACTTCCAGACCAAGCACGGTCTGACGCAGATCGACCACATACTCATTTGCCGTCAAGGGCTGTACATCATTGAAACCAAGAGCCACAACGGGCACATTACCGTACGCGAACGCAACTGGACACAGGAATACAAAGGCAAAAACGTTGCCTTCCACAACCCCGTCAAGCAAAACCGCGCCCACGTGCGTGCGCTGAAAACGGTACTTGCCTCCGATGAAAAATTTGCGCACTACCGCCTTGGGGCGGTGGTAGTCTTTACGTCTAAAAACGTGACGTTCTCCGAAAACGTGCGCGGAGTCATTCGTCTGAACCGTCTTGCCGACTTCATCAAGCGAAATCCGATGGTTAAGAAAAACCGCGGAGTTCCCGGCTCCATGCGCACCGAAACAATGCGCAGACTCAAAGACACGATCCTAAAGGGCGCAATCAAAAGCCGCCGCAAGCACCAGCGCCACAAAACGGACATGCTCAACAAATTTGCGGAGGAGGGCCGATGAAAACGCGCACGCTGACGCTCGACGACTTGGAGTCAGTGTTTTCTATGTGTCTGGAAGCTAAAGAGACGCTTGCGCGCCGCGGCGTCGATCAGTGGCAATCAGGCTTCCCGAACCGCGAAAGCCTGACGGACGACCTGAAAAGCGGACGTTGCTTTGCATTCGTCACAGAAGACGACGAGCTCGCCGCCTTTACTCGCTTAAACTTTGAGCCGGAAGAGCCGTACGAGCACTTGCTGAGCGGAAAATGGCTGACGGGAGCCGACGGTTACGCCACGACGCACCGCACGGTGGTCTCCCCGCGTTTTCGCTCCACGGGGCTTTCCGACCGGCTTTTGGAAGAGGCTGCGCGACGTGCAAAAGACGCCGGTTGCCAAAGCATCCGCGTAGATACACACCGCGACAACCGTGCCATGCGCGCTCTCATTGCGCGGCAAGGGTTTACCGAATGTTGCACCTTCCTTCTCCCCAACCCCGACGACACCTCTCCCGAGAGGATCGGATACGAAAAACTGCTGTAATAAAAAAAGAGACCTCACCGAGGTCTCTTTTATTTTATTCCACAAACTTTCCGCGCAGGCCGAAGCTGACTTCGATCGCACCGTCCACTTCCCGCATAACGTTGTCGTTCAAATGACCGACCTTCTCCTTAAGACGGCATTTGTCCAATGTACGAACCTGCTCCAGCAGAATGACGGAGTCGCGCGCCAAGCCGTGCTCACTACCCATCACCGAAATGTGCGTCGGCAGCGGGTTTTTGCCTGTGCGCGAGGTGATTGCGGCGGCGATCACTGTGGGCGAATGACGGTTACCTAAATCGTTCTGTACAATCACCACGGGGCGCATGCCGCCCTGTTCACTTCCCACCACGGGGCTTAAATCCGCAAAATAAATATCGCCGCGCCGAACCTTGTCCATAACCGACACTCCTTTCTTTGTCATTAGTCTCGGCGTCACATTCCCATTTTATGCAAATGCACGTAA
>JAFYLE010000055.1 GCA_017537265.1 Clostridia bacterium
GAATGAGGTCAAGCACGACACCGACCTTACGAGGGGTCACGCGCACATCGCGGCGATATGCCTTTGCAACGATGACTGCATCCATTTTTGGATTCTCCTTTTCTCCGGCTCAAAACCGGCTATTAAGAGTTAGAGGTTTTGGAACCGGAATGGCCGCGGTAAGTTCTGGTCGGGGCGAATTCGCCGAGTTTGTGGCCGACCATGTCTTCCGTGACATACACCGGGACGTGCTTTCTGCCGTCATACACCGCGATGGTGTGGCCGATGAATTCCGGGAAGATGGTGGAAGCGCGAGACCAGGTCTTGACAACCTTCTTCTCGTTCTTCTGGTTCATCTCCTCGATGGAGGCGAACAACTTCTCGTGGACAAAAGGTCCTTTTTTAACGCTTCTGCTCATTGCTATCCTCCGTAATTATCTGTCATTGCGACGCTTGACGATCATAGAATCGGTACGCGCCTTCTTGTTGCGGGTCTTGTAACCGAGAGCGGGCTTGCCCCACGGGGTGACCGGGCCGGGATGGCCGATCGGGCTCTTGCCTTCACCACCACCGTGCGGGTGATCGCAGGGGTTCATAACGGAACCGCGGACGGTCGGGCGGATGCCCATGTGACGCTTGCGACCCGCTTTACCGATCTTCACGTTGGCATACTCGATGTTGCCGACCTGACCGATCGTTGCTTTGCACTCGGGGCGAATGTAACGGACTTCGCCGGAGGGCAAGCGGACGGTTGCCATGTTGTTTTCTTTTGCCATGAGCTGTGCCTGAGTGCCGGCGCTGCGAACAAGCTGTGCGCCCTTACCGGGGGAAAGCTCGATGTTGTGAATGAAAGTACCAAGCGGGATGTCCCAGATAGGAAGGGTGTTACCCGGTTTGATATCTGCCTCGGAACCGGAGACGATGCTGTCGCCAACCTTCAGGCCGTTGGGAGCGATGACGTAGGCACGCTTCTTGTCGGCGTATTCCACAAGCGCGATGTTTGCGGTGCGGTTGGGATCGTATTCCAGTGCGATGACTTCAGCAGCTTCGCCGGTGCGCAGACGCTTGAAGTCGATGAGACGGTACTTCTGACGATTGCCGCCGCCGTGATGACGGACGGTGATGCGACCGGTGTTGTTGCGGCCCGCGGTTTTCTTCTTCGGGGCAATCAGGCTCTTTTCGGGAGCCTTCTTGGTGAGTTCCTCGAAGGACTGAACCGTCATGCCACGGCGACCGGGCGTAGTCGGATTATAAACTTTGTTGGCCATAATCTTTCTCCTTTACGGTTCTCTTACATCATGCCTTCGAAGAATTCGATCGCCTTGGAGTCGTCGGACAGGGTGACGATCGCTTTCTTCCAAGCGGCGGTCTTGCCGACGTTCATGCCGAGGCGCTTTTCCTTCGCGCGGACGTTGATGGTGTTAACTTTGACGACTTTAACGCCGAAGATGTCTTCGACAGCCTTCTTGATCATGATTTTGTTCGCATTCTTAGCCACTTCGAAGGTGTAGCACTTATCGGCAACACCCTGCATGCTGTTTTCCGAAATGACCGGGCGAATGATGATATCGTGGTTCATCATGCCGTGTACACCTCCTCAAGAACTTTGAGGGAGCTCTTCGCGAAGATGAGCTTGTCGCAGTTCAGGATATCATAAACGTTGATGTTGTTGGCCTGGGTGGTCTTGACACCGGGGATGTTGGCAAAGCTCTTAATGAGTTTGGCGTCCATCTCGGGCAGAACGACGAGGGCCTTCTTCTCCACTCCCAGAGCGTTGAGCATGGCGGCCATGGTCTTGGTCTTGTATTCCTTGGCGACGAGCTTGTCGACGACGAGGATCTCCTTGGAGGCTGCCTTTGCGCTCAGCGCGCTGATGAGTGCGGTGCGGCGAAGCTTCTTATTGAGCTTCACGCGGTAGCAACGGGGCTTGGGACCGAGGGCGATACCGCCGTGGATCCACTGCGGAGCGCGGCGAGAACCCTGACGGGCACGGCCGGTTCCTTTTTGACGCCAGGGCTTGATGCCGCCGCCGCTGACTTCACTGCGGGTCTTGGTGGACTGAGTGCCTTGACGCTGGTTCAACAGGTAGGCGCGAACGACTGCATGAAGTGCCGCGCTGTTGATTTCTTCACAACCGAAGAGTTCCTCGGAAAGTTTGACCTTACCGGTCTCTTCGCCTGCCATATTAAAAACTTTCACTTCAACTTTAGACATGGCTTACGCTCCCTTCACCGAATTGCGCAGGGTCACGATGCCGCCCTTCGGACCGGGAACCGCGCCGCGCACTGCGATCAGGTTGTTTTCGGCATCCACACGGACGACGTCCAGGTGAAGAACCGTGACTTTCTCATTACCGTACTGACCAGGCATCTTCTTATTCTTAAAGATGCGGGACGGACTGGAGTTTGCACCCATGGAACCGGGCTGACGATGGACAGGGCCTGCACCGTGGGTCATGCGGAGGCGATGGCAGCCCCAGCGCTTGATGACGCCGGAGTAACCGCGGCCTTTGGTGGTGCCGGTGACGTCGACGGTGTCGCCTGCGGCGAACACGTCAGCGTTCACGACCTGACCGACTTCCATGGAAGCGGCGTCGTCCAGACGGAATTCCTTGAGGTAACGCTTGCCGGAAACGGCAGCCTTCTTGAAGTGGCCGAGTTCGGGCTTGTTGAGCTTGCGGTCTTCGATGTCTTCGAAGCCGAGCTGGACTGCATTGTACCCATCGGTATCAACAGTCTTCTTCTGAACAACGGGGCACGGACCGGCAAGAATGACGGTGACGGGCACGACGTTGCCGTTTTCTTCAAAAAGCTGGGTCATACCCAGTTTTTTTCCGATGATAGCTTTTTTCATGATTTCCTCCTAAGTGATTGGTTGAGTTTCCCCAACATGACTTAATTGCTGCTTACTCGAAGTTGTACTCGAGTTCCACGCCCGCCGGCAGCTCGACGGAAATCAGCGCGTCAACCGCTTCCTTCGAAGGCTTCAGCACATCGATGAGGCGCTTGTGGGTGCGCGTTTCAAACTGTTCGCGGCTATCCTTGTACTTGTGGACCGCGCGCAGGATGGTGACGATCTCTTTTTCGGTGGGCAGCGGCACAGGACCCGACACCTTTGCACCGAAACGTTTTGCCGTCTCGACGATCTTGGTTGCGGACTGATCGATCAGTCTGTGATCGTAGCTCTTGAGACGAATGCGAATTTTGTTCTTTGCCATGGTAATTTCTCCTTTTTGATTGGAGGCTCATTCAAGTGGATACGCCGTCGGGCGTCTCACGCCTTCGACATAACAAAACCGGATTTTTCCGCATCACTGCGGGCAAACCCGGGAAAACAGTGCGCTATAGCCCAACGATTTTGGAGCATAAGCATATCCTTCTTGTTTTCGCCCGATTTTCGGACATACTCTGCGGAAATTACCCGTTTTCACGGCAACCTCCCGCTTCATCGCACATCAAGCTCTCCCATTATATATAAGGAAGGGGGAGAATGCAAGGTTTTTCCAAAAATTTTCAGGCAAAAATGAAATAATTTACAATTTGTTCACAATTACAGGGTTCTGTTTGAGGTAAAAGGCCCCTTCTCTGCCCAAAAGCAAGGCATAAACGCTGTCTGCGCGGGCATTGAGTTCCGAAAGTGCGCCGATCTCGCCCTCCTGCTTTAGGGGGGCGGAGGGTTTTGTGAAAACGGGAAGTTCCCCTATATTATATATAAAGGAAAGAACTGCCCTTCCTTTTTCGTTTGCGCCAAGCAAAATCGTGTAGGGTGCAGGTGGGACCTTCCCCTCCCTGACGCCGAAATACGCGTGCAGTACTCCGCGGCGGATGCGAGCAGACGTGATCTTACGGGTCTTGGCAAGCTGCACGAAATCTTCAAAATCCCGAGCCGCCCGTGCAGCCTCGCCGACGCGGGCGCCGAGTGAGGAAAGTTCCTCACAGACAAGACCCGCGCGCAAGGCAGCGAGCAAGGTCTTCCCCATTGCCTCTTGCGGGAGTGTTTGGATCGCAGAAAGTTCTTCGCGCAGAAAATCGCAAGGAACGTCCGCTTCGGTGAGTGCTTCCTTCTTTTGTATACGCGCGCGAAGAGCGGTTGCAGAGGGCTCCGGAGAGCGCGGCAGAACGAACGGGGTGATCCCTGCTCCTTCGCGTTCTATGGCGGCGAGATACTCAATGGACAAAATATTATTCGGCTCCTTGAGAAGAACTTGCGCACCGGCAACGAGAGACTCCAGTGCAAGGGCGCGCAAATGGGCGTACGAGGCGCGTGAATCCTCTTTGAGTAAAGCAGACAGTTTTTCCTCAAAAGTCGCAGAACACAAGGCTTTTGCGCACTTTTTCAACAGGGCTTCGTCACCACACTCCGCCCCGAAAGCGAGGGTATCCACAACGCCGCTTTTGGCAAGGAGATGCACAGCTGAGGCGGCGTAACCCTGCGCACCGAAGGTGGAATACGGGAAGGGCAAAAGCAACACAAGGTCCGCACCGCACTCCAAGGCGGCGCGAGCGCGCAAGGTATGATCGCAAACCGCGGCCTCAGCGCGCTGAACGAAATTGCCGCTCATGAGAAGCACGATGGGCTTGTCCGGAAATTTTGCGCGCACGGAGGAAAGCTGCCACGCATGACCTGCGTGGAGCGGATTGTATTCGCACACGATTGCTACAGCTTTTTCCATGCTCTTTTGCGATTTTCCTCTTGAAAATTCAACCTCGGTGTTGTATAATCTTGGTTGTGCCTGTCATTATACTATGACAAGCCCGAAAACTCAAGGGGGCATTTTATGAAAGTTTTAGTTGTCAACGCCGGTTCCTCTTCCATCAAATACCAACTCTACAACATGGACGACAGTTCCGTGCTGGCCAAGGGCCTGTGCGAACGCATTGGAGTGGACGGCAAGATCAAACATACCGTCATCGGTCAGGACAAATGGGAATGCAACATCCCCATGCCGACCCACAAAGAAGCCATCAGTGCCGTCATTGACGCGCTCGTGGACAAAGAACACGGCTGTCTGGAATCCATTACCGAGATCGAAGCCATCGGCCACCGCATCGTTCAGGGCGGTCCGTACTTCTCCGCTTCCGTTCTCGTTGACGACACCGTCATCGAAGACCTTGAAAAGTGCATTGACCTCGCGCCCGTGCACACCCAGCCGCACCTTTACGGTATCGGCGGCTGCCGCGCAGCTCTGCCGGATGTCCCGCAGGTCCTGGTCTTTGACACCGCATTCCACCAGACCATGCCCGAAGAAGCGTACACCTACGCCCTTCCCTACGAGCTTTGCCAGAAGTACAAGATCCGCCGCTACGGCTTCCACGGAACGAGCCACCGCTACGTTTCCGGCCGCGCGCTGGACTACCTCGGTCTGGATCCCAACAACTCCAAGATCGTCACCTGCCACCTCGGCAACGGCAGCTCCATCTCCGCAGTCAAGAACGGCAAGGTCATTGACACCTCCATGGGCTTCACGCCTCTGGAAGGCGTCATCATGGGTACCCGCTGCGGTTCCATCGACCCCGCCATCGTCCCGTTCATCATGGAAAAAGAAGGCATTGAGCCCAAGGACATGCAGGATTGGATGAACAAAAAGTGCGGTATTGCGGGCTATTCCGAGATCGGCAGCGACATGCGCGATATTGAAGCGGCCCTGAACGAAGGCAACGAACGCGCAGAACTCATCTATAAAATGCTCTCCTACGGCATCAAAAAGTACATCGGCTCTTACGCCGCCGCCATGGGTGGTCTGGACGCCATTGTCTTTACCGCCGGCATCGGTGAAAACACGCCTATCATCCGCGAAATGTCCATGGAAGGACTGGAATTCTTGGGTGTGGAATTCGACGCCGAAAAGAACGCCGCATACCCCCACGTCAGCGAAGAAGTTCTCCTCTCCAAGGACAGCAGCCGCGTGAAAGTGGCCGTCATCCCCACCAACGAAGAGCTCGTCATCGCAGGCGATACCATGGAAGTGGTGAAAAACAACGTCAAGTACGAAAGAAAGTACTTTGATTGATCGGTTCTAACAATCAAATAACGTGTTAACCCCCTCTTCGGGGGTTAACATATACGGAGACGTATCGAAGTGGTCATAACGGGGCTGACTCGAAATCAGTTTGCGCGAAAGCGCACGTGGGTTCGAATCCCACCGTCTCCGCCAAAGAATAACCGTCATTCTGATACAACGGAATGACGGTTATTTTATGCTTAAAATCAGCTTTTGAGAACTTTTCGGGAAACAAATTCTCCAATTGTCTGTTTAAACCTACTTCAAATCGTTAAAAGACAGATAATCGTTCAATCATAGCTATAATCGTTGATTTACAGGGGTAATCGTTGAATAATAACATTGAATATGTTATGATATTTACAACGAAAATTGCAAAGGATAGATTGATTATGAAAACACGGCGTTTTATTACTATGATTCTGTGCTTGTTTGCTGTTCTCTCTCTGCTGACTTCTTGTTCCGGCTATAATAGCCGAATGCGAAATCACTTAAGCGACGAGGCGAACTACCATTCTTTCTGCGGTACAATCTGCGATATTTATTATTTTGACGCAGAGAACAATAAAGTAAGCCTTTTGGAATCAGATATAATCCCCGAGTGCGATGTTGTAATTGAATTGACATTTGATGATCGTGATGTCATTAGTAAATTTTTGGGTGGTGAGCCAAACCCCGAATGGTCTTTGGATGAATATAAATTTACATTTGACATCACAAAAGAAAACAATCAGATTCTTGTTACGAATGGGTTCTATGAAGCTGTTAATATGAACACCCAAATTGAAATAACTGCATCAAGTTTTATCTATATGGATTCTAATTTCTTCTTTATTGCTGCGGTCACCTATAATGAATCAGAGTATTTGCGTTTTGAAGATGGAATCCAAAATATTCGAGAATATATGAAAGAACATAAGAGCTTGCTGTGAGATAGAGGTAATAATTTTTTGCACCCCCTTGGCTCAAAAGGGGGTGCATTTGTATTAAAATTAGGGGCAGTCTTCAAAAAAACTCCTGCAGGTTTTGAGTCAAGGGAATTTTTTGTTTTCGGCAGAGCGGGGGCGAAAAGCGAGGGGGCGAAAAAGCGGGAGCGGGGCTGTTTTTTTGCGCCTTTTCCCTTGATATATCGAACGTTTTGTTATATAATCGCCCGTAGGTAGAAAATAAACTGATTTTTTGGGTAGATTTTGTGATGAAAAACAAGAAAAAACTGCTGATCATTGCCGGTGTTTTGGCGGTGATCTTACTTGCGGCGGCGACCGTCCTCGTCACGGTCATCCTTCCCGCGATGAACGAACAGGCGCGCAAAGAGGCGCTCGAAGAAGCAAAGGCGGGCTACGCCGCTTACCTCGGCGACAAGGATGCAAACGAAGCAGAATTGGCAATCTTTGTGCACGAAAAACTCTTCGTCGCCATTCGCGCAGGCGAGATTCTGGACGTATTTGACAGCGCGGATCAAGCCGCAAAAGCACTGCTTGACAACCCCAAGAGCACGGAGGACGAGTCCGTCGGATTTCGCACGGGGGACGTTGAGGGCCACGACAACCTCTTCCTGATCTTCCCCGCCCCGACGACCGCGCCGACCGCCGACACGCTCGGCGTCCGCTTCACCACCGAGGACGCCTGCACGGTAAACCGTGCCTTTGACGTGATGCCCGCCACCTTCGAAGCATGGGTGAAGATCCCCAAATACCTGGAAGGCAGTGCCGGTGTGATCCTCGGCAACTACGCTGAAAACGTATTCCCCTGCTTTACCTTCAACATCGGCGAAGGCGGCTCCCCGAGCCTGTACCTTGCCTACGAAAACGGCAAGTCTGCCGCCGCCACCTTCAATAGCGTTGACCTATGCACCGGTGAATGGGTGCACGTGGCGATCGTCAACAACCCCGAACTCGGCACCGCGACCTGCTACGTCAACGGCAAAATAGCCGATGAAACCGATGCGCTGCAGCCCATCGGCAAGAGCGGTCCCGCCCGACTCGGCGGCGACAACCGCGCCTACAACCGCCGCGTATTCCGCGGAGAATTGCACAGCGTGGCGGTTTACGAAGACGTACGCAGCATGCGCGACATCCACGGCGACATGCAGAAACTTGACACAGACGGGCTTCTTGCCGCGTGGACGCTCTCCGAAATGAACGAAAACCGCACCTATACCGATATTTCCGGAAACGGCTACAGCGTGAGCTGGCCGCAAGTGTGGTTTGAGGAAAGCGCCTTTGATTCCGACTACGATTACACCTTCGTCGCAATCGGAGACACGCAGCTGACCAACGTATTAGACCCCGAAAACTTCCAGCCGATCTTCGACTGGATCGCGGAAAACAAGGATGCACAAAAGATCGGTTACGTGATGGGCATGGGCGATATCACCGACGTGGACCGAGACCCCGAATGGAACCGCGCAGAAACCGGCTACGGCACGATCTTCGACGCGGACATTCCCTGCTCGATCTTGCGCGGCAACCATGACTCCGTTGCGAAATTCAACCGCACCTTCGCCAAAGCGCCGTACACCGAAAGGCTCAGCGGTACCTACGGCGAGGGCGTGATCAACACCTACCGCAAGATCAACGTGCGCGGCATCAAGTACCTCATCATCACCATGGACTTCGGTGCGCGCGACGACGTGCTTGCCTGGGCGGACGAGATCATCTCCGAAAATCCCGATTTCAACGTCATCATCACTACGCACGCCTACCTCTACCCCGACGCGACGCCCATCAAAAAAGGCGACAAATACGCGCCGACCAACTCCGACCCCGAAAACAACAACGGTGAGGACATGTGGGAGAGACTGATCAAGAAGCACGAAAACATCGTTCTCGTTCTCTGCGGCCACGAGTCCCACCCGACCATCGTCACCGCGCAGGACAAGGGCGAGCACGGCAACGTAGTCACGCAGATGATGACTGACCAGTCCTGCGTGGACTCCAACCTCATCTATGCCAAGCAAAACGCGGCCGGCATGCTGACGCTCCTGCACTTCTCCGAGAGCGGCACAAAACTGACCGTGGAGTGCTACTCCCCCATCTACGACATGTACTACCGTGCGGAAAATCAATTTGAACTCACGCTTGACACGGTAAACAAATAGACACGAAAAAGCCCTGCTTTTGCAGGGCTTTTTACGTTCGGCAAACCGCTTAAGCCAGCCGCCCGCCGCGGCTATGTGATCCGCAAAAAAGAGACAATTTCCCTCTCCGTGCCTCTTCTTTTTTGGCGCGATCGCCCGCCGTCCCACTCGGCGTTGCAAACAAAGAAGTTTTGGTATATAATAAATACGGTAACAGGAAGGCTTGAAAGCATTGCCGCGCACGGAGCGCGGCGAGCGGTATATAACCCCCTTTCCCCTCCTCCGTTTGCTTTACACGAAGCGGCACGGCAAACGCACTTGATGAAACAAGTGAACCTACCATGTAAAGAAACAAACAATAAACATACAAAGGAGAACTACTATGGGACTTATCAAAGCAGGCATCGGTGCGCTCGGCGGCGTACTGGCAGATCAATGGAAAGAATTTTTCTACTGCGAAGCGCTCGACATGGACACCCTGATGGTCAAGGGCCAAAAACGCGTCGGAAACCGCTCCTCCAACACCAAGGCCTCTGACAACGTCATCTCCAACGGCAGCGGCATTGCCGTCGCCGACGGTCAGTGCATGATCATCGTCGAACAGGGCAAGGTCGTGGAAGTTTGCGCCGAGCCCGGCGAATTTACCTACGACTCTTCCACCGAGCCGTCCATCTTTGCCGGCAAGTTCGGCCAGAGCCTGATCGACTCCTTCAAGGCCATCGGCAAACGCTTTGCCTACGGCGGCGACACCGGAAAGGACCAGAGAGTCTACTACTTCAACACCAAGGAGATCATGGGCAACAAATTCGGCACGCCCACTCCCATCCTCTTTGAGGTCATGAACAAGAAGATCGGCTTCAGCCGCACCGTCAACGTGCGCTGCAACGGCGTGTACTCCTACATCATCACCGACCCGATCCTCTTCTACACCAAGATCGCCGGAAACGTGTCCGACGTGTTCACCCGTGACATCCTCGACGAACAGTTAAAGGCGGAATTCATCTCCGCCCTGCAGCCCGCCCTCGGCGCGCTTGCCGAACAGGAACTGCGCCCCGCGCAGCTTCCCGCGAAGGTCAACGAGCTCAGAGCGGCAATGAACGAAGCCCTCAAACACGAGTGGGTCGAATCCCGTGGTATCAGCGTGGAGAAGATCGCCATCAACCCCATCTCCCTCACCGAAGAGGACATGAAGAAGATCCAGGAGATGGAAGACTCCTCCTCCTACGGCTCCAACGCCGCAATGGCACTCGGCCGCATGACTGCCGCGCAGGCAAACGCCATGGAGACCGCCGCCGGAAACAACTCCGGTGCCATGGCCGGTTTCATGGGTATGGGTATGGCGGCAGGCGCGATGGGCGGCTTTAACCCCGCGCAGCAGATCGCTGCCATGCAGCAGCAACAGCAGGCCGCACCCGCCTCGACCGATTGGAAATGCGCTTGCGGTGCCACCGCCACCGGTAAATTCTGCGCGGAATGCGGCGCCAAGAAGCCCGAAGCCTCCGGCTGGACCTGCACTTGCGGTGCGGTCAATACCGGTAAATTCTGCGCGGAATGCGGCGCCAAGAAGCCCGCCGGTGTTCCGCAATACAAATGCGACAAGTGCGGCTGGCAACCCGCCGAGGCCACCAAGGCACCCAAATTCTGTCCCGAATGCGGCGACCCCTTTGACAGCGGAGACATCATCTGAACACAACAACAGCCCGAGTAAATCGTTTTTGTCAAACGATCGGAATGAAACAAACGTTCCGTTTGCCAAAGCCGCAACCGAAACCGCACCCCCGCCAAGGCAAAAAACGAACGGATCTAAACGCCCCCCCTTTTTTAAACTTGCAAAAAGGAGTGACCGACATTGGCTGAACTCAGAGAATTTAAATGTCCGAATTGCGACGGCGCCATTGAATTTGACAGCAATTTGCAAAAAATGAAATGCCCGTACTGCGATGCGGAGTTCGAAATGGAGTCCCTAAAGGCCTACGACGAAGAGCTCGCTTCCATGCCGGAAGAAAACATGACGTGGGACACCAAAGCCGGAGGCGAGTGGCAGGAAGGCGAAGCGGAAAACCTGCGCGTCTACACCTGCAACACCTGCGGCGGCGAGATCGTGGCCGACGAAACTACGGGGGCTTCCGAGTGCCCCTTCTGCGGAAATCCCGTCATCATGAAGGGACAGTTCGCGGGCGCGCTCAAGCCCAACCTCGTCATCCCCTTCAAGGTGGACAAGAAAGCTGCCATCGCCGCACTGCAAAAGCACTACAAGGGAAAACTCCTGCTCCCCAAGGTCTTCAAGGATGAAAACCACATCAAGGAAGTCAAGGGACTGTACGTGCCCGTATGGCTCTTTGACACGGATGCGGATGCCCACGTGCGCTACCGCGCGACCCGCGTGCGCCATTGGAGCAGCGGCAACTACGAATACACGAAGACGAGCTTCTACTCCGTGACGCGTGCAGGCGGCATCGGCTTTGAAAACGTGCCGGTGGACGGCTCCTCCAAAATGGACGACACCTTGATGGAGTCCATCGAGCCCTACCACATCGAAGATGCGGTGGACTTCCAGACGGCGTACCTCTCCGGCTTCCTCGCCGACAAGTACGACGTGGATGCAGAAGCGAGCATTGACCGCGCCAACGAGCGCATCCGTACCAGCACCTCTCAGGCCTTTGCCTCCACGGTGCACGGCTACACCACGGTCACGCCCGTGAGCACCAACATCAACCTGCAGAACGGGCGTTCGCGCTACGCACTCTACCCCGTGTGGATCTTAAACACCAGGTGGAAAGACCAAAACTTCACCTTTGCCATCAACGGCCAGACGGGCAAGACCGCCGGCGACCTCCCGTTGGACAAAGGCAAGTTCTGCGCATGGCTCTTCGGCGTTTGCGCCGCGGTTACCGCCGTTTCCTTCGGCATCAGTTACCTGACGTGGTTGCTTTAAGGAGGTGGACGATATGAAAAAAAGACTGCTTTCCCTCCTGATCGCCCTGGTGATTTGCCTTGGCACGGCCGTCTGCTGTGTCAGCGCCGAAAACACCGCACTCGACTATTCCGAGCAAACCGAATGCCTCCTCTACGATCTTGCAGACCTTTTGAACAGAAGCGAAGAAGTTGAACTGTGCAAAAAGCTGGAGCAGGTCAGCGCCGCCTACAACGCGCAGATCACAGTCGTGACGATGAACGAATACGACGGCACAAACTTTGACGCCTATATCAACCGTTACTACTACACCATGCAGTTCGGCTACGGCACGAAACGCGACGGTGTGATGCTGCTCATCAGCATGGCAGAGCGCGACTGGGGCATCGTCTCAAACGGCTTTGCGGGCGTTGCCGTTAACAGCAACACGATCGACGAGATCAGCGAAGAGGTGGTTCCCTACCTCTCCGACGGCGATTACCTTGCCGCATTCTCCAAGTTTGCCGACGAGTGCGACTACTACTTAAACGGCCACCTCAACGGATTCCCCTTCGAATTCACCGAGAACCTTCTGATCAGCCTCGTCCTCGGCATAATTTTCGGTCTGACCGTAGCCTTCATCCTCAAGGGACAACTCAAAAGCGTGCGCAAGCAGAGCACCGCAAACGTTTACGTAAGGCAAGGTAGCATGGTCGTTACCGTACAAAACGACCTCTACCTCTACAGCCACACCACGCGCAGGAAGAAAGAATCGCCTTCCTCCGGCGGCGGTGGCGGCTCCGCCCGCAGCAGCGGAAGCGGAAAATTTTAAGACAAAACAAAAAGGCAGACGGCGAAGGCCGTCTGCCTTTTTTTGCGCTTTGCTCTTGCGAAAGAGAAAAAAGAGGTGTATAGTGTAGCGGTGTGAAAAAAACAAGATTTTGAGGGCACCATGACGAAACTGTTGAGATTTGCAAAAAAGCACGCGGTGCTGTGCATTGCCGCACTCGCGGCGCTTGTCACCTGCTTTTTCGTGCCGCCGGACAAGGAATACGTCGGCTACTTTGACTTTCGAACGCTTGCCTGTCTGTTTTTGACGCTTGCGGTCATTGCCGCGCTGAGAAACATTAAATTCTTCACCATCCTCTCGCGCAGGCTGGTGGTCTTGGCAGGCAGTCTTCGCACGCTGTTTTTACTTCTGCTTGCGATCACCTTCATCGGTTCCATGATCATTGCAAACGACATGGCGTTGATCACCTTCCTGCCGCTCGGCTACTTTGCCCTCTCGGTGAGCAAAAAGGAAAAATACGCGGCGTTCCTCTTCATCCTGCAGAACATTACCGCAAACCTCGGCGGAATGCTGACGCCGTTCGGAAACCCGCAAAATCTCTACCTCTACTCCTTTTTCCACATTGAAACGGGCGAGTTCCTCTCCATCATGGCGTGGCCTTTCTTCTTTTCCATCTGTCTGATCGTGCTCTTTTGCTTCTTTGTGAAAAACGAGAAACTTGTGCTTTGCGACGATTACTCGGAAAAACTCAACGTGAAAAAAGCTCTTCTGTACCTCGCGCTCTTCGCCCTCTCGCTGCTCATCGTCTTTCGCGTGATCGACTACCGCTTGGGAATCGTGCTGATCGTGCCCATCCTCTTTTTTGCCGACCACGAGGCAATTCTGATGGTGGACTATCCTCTGCTCTTCACCTTCTTTTTCTTCTTCATCTTTGCGGGAAATCTCTCCCGCATTCCCGCGGTGCACGCGCTGTTCTCCTCGCTTTTGGGAGTGGACACCTTCCTCTTCTCCACGCTCTCCTGCCAAGCGATCAGCAACGTGCCGAGCGCGATCTTGCTCTCCCGCTTTACCGACAACTACCGAGCGCTCTTGCTCGGCGTGAACGTCGGCGGGGTGGGCACGCTCATCTCCTCGCTTGCAAGCCTGATCACTTTCAGCGAATTTTGCATTCTCTACCCGACGGAAAAACGCCGTTATCTGACGCTGTTTGCCGTTCTCAACGCCGTTTTTCTCCTGGCGTTGATCTTGTTCGTCAAGCTCCTTGGACTTGCGTAACGACAAAAAAGATGCGCCCCTCGCAGATCGCGAGGGGCTTTTTTGCGCATAGAACGCCGCTTTTGCTCATACCTTTGTAGCATGAACAAACACGCGGGACTTACCTACGCAGAAGTGCAAAGAGCAAGACGGCTATACGGCGAAAACGTGCTGAAAAAGAAAAAAGAGCGGGGATTTTTCCTGCAATTTTTGTGCGCCTTCTGTGACCCGATGATCCTCATTCTGCTCGCATCCCTTGCGCTAAACGTGCTCTTTTCCCTCTCCGACGGACAGTTTTACGAGGCGTACGGGATCGCGGGGGCGATCTTGATCTCCGTCTTTGTCTCCACGCTTTCCGAATACAAAAGCATGCGCGCCTTTGAAACTCTGCGCGAAGAGGCGGGCGAGATGAAATGCCGTGTGTGGCGCAGCGGAAATCTGAAAACGATCCCCGCGCGCGAGGCGGTGGTGGGCGACGTGATCGAGCTTGCTGCGGGTGACGTGGTGGCGGCGGACGGTTACATGATCGAAGGGCGCGTATCGCTCGACCAGAGCGCGCTCAACGGCGAGAGTCGCGAGGTGCACAAATACCCCGCGTCAAAGCACGAAAGCCTGCAGGATGCGGGAGCACTCTTCCGTGCTACGACGGTGCGCTCCGGCGAGGGGTTGATGCGTGTCACGCAGGTGGGCGACGCGACGCTCTACGGCAAACTTGCCCTCTCCCTCGGCGAGGACAAGACGAAAAGCCCGCTGAAGGAGAAACTTGCAAAGCTCGCAAAGTTCCTCGCCCTCATCGGCTACTGTGCGGCGCTGTTTCTTGCCGCGGCAGACTTCCTCTCCGCCATTTACGACCTTGGCGGCAAAAGTCTCGGGGCGGGCTTTGCCAAGGTGGCGGAAAACTATGCGCTTCTCTTCCCGCCGCTTCTGCACGCGCTGACGCTTGCCGTGACAGTGGTAGTGGTCTCCGTACCCGAAGGCCTTCCCATGATGATCACGGTGGTGCTCTCCGCCCAAATGCGGCGCATGATGCGCGAAGGAGTGCTTCTGCGAAAACTCACGGGTGTGGAGACGGCGGGCGGAATGGATCTTTTGTTTTGCGACAAGACGGGCACGCTGACCGAAGGCCGACACGCGGTGGAAGCCTTCTATACCGTAAAAAACGGCTCCCTCTCCCCCTTTGCGCCAAACGAGCGTGACCTTGTGCGCCACCTTGCACTAAACAACGAGGCCAAACGCGCACACGGTAAAATCTACGGCTCCAACGCGACCGACCGAGCTCTGCTTGCGGCGGTGAGCGAATCGGTGAAAATCACGGAGAGTGCCGCTTCCCGCACGCCGTTTGACAGCGCAAAAAAATACTCCTCCCTCACCCTCACGGACGGCACGGTGCTCATCAAGGGAGCTCCGGAGGTGCTGATGGGGCTGTGCGACACTTTTGAGTCGGGCGGGACGAACTACCCTTTGACGGGCGAGATGCGAAAGCGTCTGCATGCCGAAGTGGGCAGAATTGAGGCTCAGGGCGCGCGTGTGTGCGCGTTTTGCGAAAAAGCAGGCAACGTTGAGGGTGCGACGCTGAAGTTCTTTGCGGCGCTCTCCGACGCGCTGAGGGCCGATACAAGAGACACGGTACAAAAACTGCAAACGGCGGGCGTGCAGGTGGTCATGCTGACCGGTGACTCCGAACAGACGGCAAAAACGATCGCAAAAAAAGCGGGCATTGCCAAGCAAGGCTGTGTTTGCCTCGCTTCCGAAGCACTTGCAAAGGCCACGGATTCGGAAGTTCTCTCGCTCCTTCCGCGTCTTGCGGTGGTGTGGCGCTGCACGCCCGCCGACAAGAGCCGGCTTGCCGCGCTTGCGAAGTCCGTGGGGCGCGTGGTCGCCATGACGGGAGACGGCGTCAACGACGCGCCCGCGCTGTGTGCGGCAGACGTGGGATTCGCCATGGGCAGCGGCACGCAGATCGCAAAAGACGCCGCAGACGTGGTGCTGACCGACGACCGACTGTCCTCCCTCTACCGTGCCGCGCTCTACGGACGCACGGTGACGCGCTCCATTCAAAAATTCCTCGTCTTCCAACTGACGATGAACTTCTGCGCGCTTGCGGTCTGTCTGTTCGGGCCGCTTTTCGGCATCGAAACGCCGATCGGTGTCCTGCAAATGCTGTGGGTAAACCTCATTATGGACACGCTTGCCTCCCTCGCGTTTTCCGGAGAGGTGCCGAGAGAAGAATACATGCGCCAAAAGCCGCGAAAACGCCACGAGCACATCCTCGCACGCGGGGAGCTTGCGACGGTGGCTTTTGGCACGACGTTCTCCCTCATCCTCTGCCTTTTCTTCCTTTCCTCCGAGAGACTGAGGTCGCTCTACGGGTTTTACAGCGACCCGAGTGCTTTTTTGACGGCGTTTTTCATGCTCTTCGTATTCCTCGGGGTCTTCAACATGTTCAACGTGCGCACGCCGCGGCAAAAACTGTGGGCGAACCTCTCCCAAAACCCCGGCTTCGTTGCGGTGATCACGCTTATCAGCACCGTACAGACCGTACTGGGAGCACTCGGCTCCTCCCTCTTCGGCTGTGTGAAGCTTCGCGCACCGCTTTTGACCCTCCCCATTCTCCTCGCCTTAAGCATTCTGCCCGCTGACCTTCTTCGAAAAAACCTGAGAGAGTGCATACACTCTTTTCGGACAAGAAAACGCTAAAAAGAAAGACGCGCAATTTTGCGCGTCTTTCTTTTTTTATAAAAATTATTCGTTTGCGAGGAAGGCAAGAGATGCCTCGTACATGGCGTAAACGTCCAACTTGGAGACGACCTCGAAGGGTGCGTACATGGAGAGCACGGGCACACCGACGTCCAGAACTTCCACGTTGAGTTTGGCAACGTACTTGGCAAGCGTTCCGCCGCCGCCGAGATCCACGCGGCCGAGTTCCGCGCTCTGCCAGGCAACGCCCTTGGCGTTGAAAAGGCGACGCATCTTGGCGACGACTTCCGCGGGAGCGTCGGAGGTGCCGTACTTGCCGCCGTGGCCGGTGTACTTGGCGAGGGCGACGCCGCAGTTCAGATAAGCGGCATTCTTTCTCTCGTGAGCTTCGGGATAAGTCGGGTCGAAGCAAGCGGAAACGTCCGCGGAGAGGCAGATGGACTTGGAGAGCATGAGACGCGGGTTGACGCCTGCGTTCTCAGCGAGTTCGTACAAGAAGTCGCGCAGATAATTGGCGTCCAGACCGGTGACACCGTCGGAGCCGATCTCTTCCTTGTCGGAGAGCACGAGCACGGCAGTCTTGGTATAGGTGCCGTCGAGCATGGCGCGAAGCGGCGGGTAGGAGCAGACCTTATCGTCGTGGCCGTAGCCGAGCATCATGCTGCGGTCAAAGCCGAGGTCGCGCACCTTGCCTGCGGGAACGAGGGTGAGTTCTGCGCTGACGAGATCCTCTGCGGTGACGTTATAGTTATCCTTGAGGTAAGAAAGCACCGCTTCCACGATGGGTTCCTTCTCGTAATCGCCGTTCGGATAAGAGGCGATGAGGGTGTTGAGCATCTCGCCGCTGAAGCCCTCGCCGAGCGTCTTTTTGTCGCGGCCGCGATCCAAATGCGGGAGAAGGTCCGGAATGCAGAACACGGGATCGTTCTCGTTCTCGCCGACGCAGATATCCACCTTAGTGCCGTCTTCACGCACGACGGTGCCGATGAGGGCAAGCGGAATGGTGGGCCACTGATACTTCTTGAGACCGCCGTAGTAATGGGTACGGAAGAAGGCCATGCCGCCGTCTTCGTAAAGCGGATTGGGCTTCAAGTCGATACGGGGAGAGTCGATGTGGGCGGCAATGAGGTTTACACCGTCGGCAAGGTTGTCCTTGACGTCCGCCAGAATGACGCTATGGCCGCGGTTGACGTAGTAGATCTTGTCGCCCGCCTTGACGCTGTCGCCGAAGTTAAACTCGCGATAGCCTGCGGCCTCGGCGAGTTTCACACATTCGTTGACGCTCTGACGCTCGGTCTTGGAATTTGCCAAAAACTCGGCGTAGTCGCGGCAAAACGCAAAAGCACGTTCGATCTTCTCGGGAGATTCCTTTGCCACATTCTTGGGTTCGTAGAGATTGGATTTCTTGGTTTCAGACATGTTAGTTCCACTCCTTTTCCGCTCCGTAAAGAGCAATATATGTTTTTGTATGTTCTGTCACTCGCTCAACGTAGGCTCGCGTCTCGTCAAGCGGGATATTCACAAGTTTGCCATCCTTACCGTAGGCGGGGTTCTGCAACCACTCTGCCACGCGCCCTTCGCCTGCATTGTAGGCGGCGAGCATGGCATCCCCTTCGCCGAAACGGTTTTGCATGCGGGAAAGTTGCAGACAGCCGTAGCGGATATTCGTCTCTGCATCCGTCAGACGGGACGGATCGTATTCCTCGCCCGTCAGGGTGACGAGGTACTCAAAGGTGGATGGCATGATCTGCATCAGCCCCACGGCACCCGCGCGGGAAACAGCGTCTTTGTCAAAGTCGCTCTCCGTCTTGATGACACCGTACACCAGGGCAGGAGAAAGCGAATACTCGCGGGCGTATTTTTCCACAAGCTTTTCATACTTGACGGGGTACAGATAATCACGCCGCACCATGTCGTAGGCCTTGAGCCCAACGAAGGCGATCGCTCCGAGCACGAGAAGCCAGACAAGGACTTTGAACACGATTCGAAGGGCCTTCACACCTCTTCTCCCAAATTCTGTTCAATGAAGGAAAGCAGACGGTCCGCCTCCTCCTCCAAATGCAACACGGCGGAGTCGTTGTAAAGCAAAAGATCGCACTTTTCCTCAAGTTCTTCGTCGGTAAGCTGGTTGTCGAGTCGAGCGCGGGCGGCTTTTTCCGTCAATTTATCACGCTCGATGATGCGCTCCTCCTTGCGGGCGGAAAGCAGACCGACGACAAGGTCGCATTCACGGTCAAAACCGCTCTCAAAAAGCAGGGGTGCTTCCACCACGACGAGTTTTTCCGTAGCGGAGAGGTCGTAGAGTCTCTGACGCAAAACGCCCAAAATATGCTTGTGCATAATGCGGTTCAAGTCGGTGAGGGCCTCCTCGTCCGAAAAGACGAGTGCGGCGAGTGCGCCGCGGTTGACGTTGCCGTCAGGAAAGAGGATCTCACCGCCAAAACGCTCCACAAGTTCCAGAAAACAGGGCGTTCCCTTCTCCTGTACCTCGTGGGAAATGCTGTCGCAGTCGATGGTTTGGATGCCGCGACGGGAAAGCAGTTCGCAAAAGACGCTCTTCCCGCTTCCGCTGCCGCCGGCAAGGCCGATGACCTTCATACGTTACACCTCAATGATATCAAATTCGCAGGCGCGAAGCAGGCGGTTCTTCACCGCGAGTCCCACACCCTCTTCCTTGGGGAGTCTGGTATAAATGCGCTCCACGCGGCGCTTGTCAAAAGTGCGCAAGGCACAAAAGAGCGTTTCCGCCTGAGCGGCGTAGTCCTCGGCGCTGCCGAGAGACATGGTTCTTTCGTTTTTCGCAAGGTACTCAAGATCCTCTTCATAGCAGAGGATGCCCGCACCCTCGCTTTGCGCCTTTGCAAAAAAGGCGCACACCCGCTCGTCCTCCCCGACGACGGCACTCAAGGGCGCCTGCGGGGCGTAGTGACGATACTTCATGCCGGGAGACGCCACGCGGCGCACGTCCTCCACACGAGACAGAACGCCTGCGTCCACGAGTACTTCTCTGCCCGTGACTTCTTCGATCATCTCCCGCGTGACGGCACCCGGGCGCAAAAGGCGCAGGGTGTCCGACAGAAGCAACACCGTGCTCTCCACGCCGTGCTCACACGTGCCGCCGTCCAAAATGGCGGCGATCTTCCCGTCCATATCCTCCACGACGTGGGAGGCAGCCGTCGGGCTGGGACGGTGCGAACGGTTGGCGCTGGGGGCCGCGATGGGACGGCGCGCAGCGCGAATAAACGCGCGAGCACCCTCGTGCGAGGGCACGCGCACCGCAACGGTGGAAAGTCCCGCAGACACGCGAGGAGACAGGGCGTCCTTACGCGGCAAAACCACGGTCAGGGGGCCCGGCATAAACGCCGCGGAAAGTTTTTCAAACAAGGCTTTGTCGGGAATGGAGGCGTACACCTCGATGTCCGCAGGGTCGGCAAAGTGGACGATCAGAGGATTGTCTCCCTCTCTGCCCTTGGCCTCGTAGATCTTACAGACGGCGTCGGTATTCGTGGCGTCGGCACCGAGACCGTAAACGGTCTCCGTCGGGAAGGCGACAAGCTCGCCCTCGCGGATCAGTTTGCCGCAAAAATCCAATGCCGTCTCGGTAATCTTATCAAAAAAGAGCGTTTTCATCCCACACTCTCCTGCATGCGGCGTTCAAGATCCGCCGCGGTAAGTGCCTCAAACAGATCGGAAAGGCGGCCGTTTAAGACCTGCTCGAGATTGTGGGCGGTAAAGCCGATGCGATGATCGGTGATGCGGCCCTGCGGATAATTGTACGTACGGATACGTTCACTGCGGTCGCCGCTTCCCACCTGGCTCTTGCGGGAGGATGCGATCTCATCCGCCTGCTTTTTCTGCTCCGCCTCGTAAAGTTTGGCGCGGAGCACACGCATGGCCTTCTCGCGATTCTTATGCTGGCTGCGCTCATCCTGACACTCCACGACGATACCCGTAGGCTTGTGGAGGATGCGGATGGCGGAGTCGGTCTTATTGACGTGCTGTCCGCCTGCGCCCGACGCGCGGTGGGTGTCGATCTCCAGATCGTCCTCGTTGATCTCCACCTCGACCTCTTCCATCTCCGGCAGGACTGCCACGGTGACGGCGGAGGTGTGGATGCGTCCCTGCGACTCGGTCTCCGGCACGCGCTGTACGCGATGCACGCCGCTCTCAAACTTAAAGCGAGAATATGCGCCGTCGCCCGAAATAAGACAGGTGACTTCCTTAAAGCCGCCAAGCTCGGTCTCGTTCGCGGAGAGGATCTCCGTCTTGAAGCCGTTCTGCGCGCAGTACATCTGATACATGCGGTAAAGCACGGCGGAAAACAGTGCGGCCTCTTCCCCGCCCGCGCCGCCGCGGATCTCCAGAATGACGTTTTTGTCGTCGTTCTCGTCGCGCGGGATCAAAAGCGTGCGGATCTCTGCCGTTTTTGCCTCGATGATCCGATCGGAAGTTGCGATCTCCTCACGGGCGAGTTCGGCAAGTTCACCGTCGCCCATGGCGAGGATCTCCTCCGCCTCCGCCTTGGCGGTCACCGCCGCCTGCAAAGCGGCGCGCGCCTCCACCACGGGCAAAAGGCGCTTTTGCTCGCGGATCAGGGCAAGGGACTCCTTGGCGCTTGCGGCAATCTCCGGACGGGACAACAGCTCGGTGATCTCCTCGCAGCGTTCAAAGAGGGGGCGTGTTTTTTCCAACATGGGAGACATTCTTCCTTAAACTTCGTGTTTTGAAAAATAAAAAGAAAGCGCCGGGGCGTATAAAACGACCCGGGCGCTGTGAAATTTGCTATTTCTTGAGTTCGCGGTCAAGCCAGACCGTGCAGAGATCCAGCGCCTCATACAGTCCGGAGCGCTGTGCCTGTTTGACCTCCTCACCGGTCTCGTTGTTCATGAGCTGGATAAAAATGAGGTCGGAAATCTCCTGTCCGCGCACCTGCTTGGTGGTGAGGACAGTGAGGATCGCGCAGTACTTCTCCTTCGGGTCGCCGTAGCAGAAGATGCCCTCGCCGCGAACCAGCGGACGATCCTTGTAAATGGTGTAATCGGAAAGTGTGTTCTTTGCCATGAGGCCTCCGTTAGCTCTTGAGATAACTCTTGACGATCTGCTGCAAGAGTTCGTCGCGATCGATCTTGACGATGAGCGCGCGAGCGTTGTTGTAATTGGTGATATACGTGGGGTCTTCCGACAAAATGTAGCCCACGATCTGGCTGATGGGGTTGTAACCCTTCTCCACCAGTGCCTCATAGACCGCCATCAAAATGTCGCGAATCTCCTGCTCACGGTTGCGGTTGATGGCAAACTGGATTGTGTCGGTAAATTTTCTTTGATCCATAATTCTTTCCCCCTTGGAGACGTGTAGAGTGACTGAGCCTGTAAGCCGGGTTCTGTCCGACACTTGCGTGCCGTGGCGATCATCTATCTGGGACGTGTGTTGCCACGCGCCTCTTGCCACCTGCGGGCGGGTCGGGCAAACCCATACTGCCCATATACGGTGTTGCTTCGGATAGGGTTTACAGGACTGCCATGTTACCATGGCGGCCGGTGAGCTCTTACCTCGCCTTTCCACCCTTACCTGCAAAATGCAGGCGGTATATCTCTGTTGCACTTTCCCGGGAGTCGCCTCCGGCGGGTGTTACCCGTTATCCTGCCTTGTGAAGCCCGGACTTTCCTCACCTCTCAGACTTTCGGCTCGTGCGGCGCGATCGCCCGTCTCAGTCACTTTTGCATTATACCGCATTCTTCGTTATTTGTCAAACATACTCTTAAATTTTTAACACTTGATAATTTTTCTTATTAGATATATAATATTATAGATTATTAAGCATACGCGAAAGGATGCGCGCTGATGACTCGCAGAAAAGACGGTATCCAAGGGCTGAAAAGCCTTGTGGAGAACAAACGCATTGCCCTCATCGGACTGGGCCGCACGCACAAGCCGCTCGTGAGTCTCTTTCTTTCCCTCGGAGCAAAGAGCGTCACGGCCCGTGACAGGAAAATTGCCGAGCACCCTTCCCTCGTTGCCGACGGTGCAACGCTCGTTTTGGGTGACGGCTACCTTGAAAACTTAAGCGAAGACATTATCCTGCGCACGCCCGCCATTCGCCCCGACATTCCCGCGCTGAATGCGGCGCGCGAAAACGGTGCGCTGGTGACAAGCGAGATGGAACTCTTCCTCACCTTCTGTCCCGCGAAGGTCTTTGCCATCACGGGCTCCGACGGAAAGACCACCTCCTCCACGCTGACGGCAAAACTTCTGGAGGCCTCGGGATACCGCGTCTTCCTCGGCGGAAACATCGGTCTGCCGCTCTTGCCGGTGCTGCACGAGATCACAAAGGACGACGCGGCGGTTCTGGAGCTGTCCAGCTTCCAGCTGATGGGCATGACGGTCTCCCCCGAGCATGCGCTGATCACCAACCTCTCGGAAAACCACCTCGACTGGCACACGGACATGGCGGAGTACTGCGAAGCGAAGACCGCCGTTTTTACCCACCAGAGCGAAGACGACCTTTTGGTCTTAAACGCCGACAACGCCGTCACGCGCGCACTTGCGGGACGCGAAAACGGCAGACTGCGCTTCTTCTCCCGCAAGGAAAAAGTGAAAAACGGTACGTACTGCACCTCCGACACCCTGCGCTTTGCCGAGGACGGAAACGAAAGCCCGCTCTTTGCCCGCGAAGACATTCTGCTGCCCGGGGAGCACAACTTGGAAAATTACCTGGCGGCCCTCGCGCTGACGCACGACTTCATCACCGTATCCGCCGCCCTCTCGGTCGCGCGCTCCTTTGCCGGAGTGGCACACCGCATGGAGCTTGTGCGCGAGGTAAACAAGATCCGCTTCTACAACTCGTCCATCGACTCCTCGCCCGCGCGCTCTTCCGCGACGCTGAAAGCCTTTGCCAAAAAGCCGATCGTCATCATGGGCGGGTACGACAAACACTTAAACTACGCGCCGCTTGCCCCCATCATCACCGAGCACGTCAAGGCGCTCGTGCTGACCGGGCAGACGGCTCCCAAGATCGAAAAAGCACTCGCGGAATACGCTGAATTTGCCGCATCCGGCATTCCCCTGCTGAAGGCCGAAGCCTTTGCGGATGCATTTGCCCTTGCCGCGGGACTTGCCGAAGAAGGCGACCTTGTCTTGCTCTCCCCCGCGAGTGCAAGCTTTGACCAGTTCCGCGACTTTGAAGAACGCGGTGAGGTCTTCCGCACCTTGGTGCGAGAATTGGAGGAACATGAAAACATTTGACTTTGCAAAAGAGATCGAGGCGCTCTCCTTCATCTCCGGCATTTCCGGCTGTGAGGAGAAGACCGCCGAGTTCTTCGCGCGCCGTCTTGAAACGCTCTGCGACGAGGTGAAAACGGACGCGATGGGCAACGTACTCGGCATTATCCGCGCCGAAAGCGAAAACGCGCCGACGATCCTCATCGACTCCCACTCCGACGAGATCGGTTTTCTCGTCTGTGAGCACGCGGGCGGCGGATTCGTCCGTCTGGCACGTGTGGGCGGTATGGACCCCGGTGTGCTTCCTGCCAGCGAAGTGATCCTCTACGGTGAAGAGACCGTGCGTGCCGTGGTGGCCGCCAAGCCCCCGCACCTGCTCTCCGCCGAGGACCGCAAGAAAAAAAGAAAACTCGAAGATCTCTTCGTGGACACCCTGCTCGACGACGAGACTTGCCGCCGCCTCTGCCCCATCGGCACGCCCGTGGGCTTCTCCGACGGCGTCGTAAAACTTGCCGAGCACAAGATCGCCTCCCGCGGTCTGGACGACCGTGTGGCGGGTCTGACGCTTCTGGCACTTGCCGAGGCGCTTGAGAAAAAAGCGCTCAAGGCAAACGTCGCCCTGCTCTTCTCCGTTCAGGAAGAAGTGGGCGGCATGGGTGCGAAAGTAGCCGCCTTCGGCCTTGCACCCGATACCTGTCTTGCCGTAGACGTGAGTTTTGCCACCTTCCCCGGCGGCGAAGGTCGCCTTTTGGAAATGGGCAAGGGTGCGGGCATCTCCTACTCCGATACGCTCTCCCGCACGCTGACGCGCGACGTGATCCGCGTGGCAAACGAGAAAGAGATCCCCTTCCAACTTTTAGCCGAGCCCGGAGAGACGGGCACGAATGCGCACGACATTCAGGTGGCGGGGCGCGGCGTTGCCTCCACCATCATCTCCCTCCCTCTCTCCTACATGCACTCCCCGAGCGAGGTCATTGACACGCGCGATCTGGAGAGCGCGGTGCAACTGATGAAAGCCTACTGCGAGAACGCAAAATTCTTCCCCGAGGAGGTACAGATCGTTGGATAACTTTTACGACCTCTTAAAAGAGCTCTGCGACATCCCCGCACCGAGTTCTCTGGAAGAAAACGTGCGCGCCTTCCTTATCCCTTACCTCAAGGACCACGTGGATTCGATGAAACTCGACCGCATGGGCAACCTCATCTGCGAAAAACGCGGCAAAAAGAAGCCCAAGGCCAAAATTTTGCTGTGCGCACACATGGACGAGGTGGGATTTATCGTGACCGACATTACCGGTGACGGATACCTGAAGTACGGCACGCTCGGCGGCATTGAAGCAAGCATTCTGCCCGCAAAGCGCCTGTACTTCCCGGAGCTTGACATCTACGGCGTCATCTGCGCCAAGCCCATTCACCTCTACCGCGACGAAGAAGAGCTCTACGCCCCGACCAAGCACTCCGCGCTCTACATCGACATCGGTGCGCGCACCAAGGAAGAGGCGGAAAAACTCGTCAAGATCGGCGACGTTGCCGTCTTCTCCCGCGAGGCACTCCCCTACTACGACGCGGGTGAGATCATTCGCTCCTCGGCGCTGGACGACCGTCTCGGCTGTGCGATGCTCTGCGAGCTTTTGACCAAGGGCACACCCGAATACGACATTACCGTCGTCTTCCACGTCAAAGAAGAATCCGGCCTGCGCGGTGCAAAGGTCGGCGCTTACGTCAACGACTATTCCTACGCGATCATTCTGGAAGGCACGACGGCCTCCGACCTGCCGGAGGCGGTGGGCATGAACGCCGTCTGCTACCAGAAGAAGGGCGGCGTGCTCTCTCTCTTCGACGGGGCGACGCTCTACGACACGACGCTCGCGCGCGGCGCCATCGACGCGCTGAAATCCGCGGGCATTGCCGTGCAGACCAAGCTGAGACTCGCGGGCGGAAACGACGCCGCGGCTCTGCAACGCAGTGCGGGTGCCAAAAAGGTGCTTGCCCTCTCCGCGCCTTGCCGCTACATCCACTCCCCCGTCTCCACCGTGGCAAAACACGACCTCGACGCCATGCGTGCTTCCCTTGACACACTCATCTCCTACTGCGCCGCACAAGGCGAGAAAGGTACCTTATGAACTCCATCACCTCCACCCTGCGCGCGCTGACGAACATCCTCTCCGTCAGCGGCGCGGAAGAAAAAATGGCCGCTTATATCTCCGAGACCATGCGCCCTCTGTGCGACGACGTGAACGTTGACGCAATGGGCAACGTGATCTGCAAAAAGAACTACAAGGGCGCAAAAGAGACCGTGATGCTCACGGCACACATGGACGAGATCGGTTTTCTCGTTTGCGACATTGACGAAAACGGCTTCGTCCTGCTTGCACCCATCGGCGGTATCCACGCGGATGCCGCGGCCTACACCCGTGTGAAATTCGAAAACGGCCGTCTCGGCGTGCTCGTCCCCTCCCACGGCACGAAGGCTGCGGATCTCGACGCGCGCGCCTTTGCCTGCGACATCGGAGCAAAGAACCGTGCCGCCGCCGAAAAGCTCGTCAAGATCGGCGACAGATGCGCAAGTTTTGTTCCCCTTGCCACCCTCGCCGGCAAGCGTGTGACGGCACGTGCGCTGGACAACAAGGCCGGCGTGCTCTCCCTCATCTGCGCCGCCGATGCCCTGAAAGATGAAAAAGACATGCCCTACAACCTCGTGTACGTCTTTACGGTGCAAGAGGAGGTCGGTCTGCGCGGCGCCGCGCCCGCGGCCTTTGCCGTTGAGCCCGACTACTGCATCAACGTGGACGTGACCTCCGCAAACGACGCGTACGGCGCAAAAGGCAGCGTGAAGCTCGGCGGCGGTGCCTGCATCAAGTTCAAGGACCGCTCCGTCATCTGCAACCGCCGCATGATCTGCCACCTGCAGGAATGCGCGAAGAAAGCCGGCCTCAAAACGCAGGCCGAGATCTTGTCCATGGGCGGCACCGACACGGGTGCCGTACAGTCCTCGCGTGCAGGCGTGGTCTCCGGTGCGATCTCCATTCCCCTGCGCTACGTGCACAGCGACTGCGAAACCGCCTCCCTCTACGACATTGAGGGTACCATCGCCCTGCTTGTTTCCGCAGTGAAAACGAACATTCAATAAAGGACTCACATGAACACAAAACAACTTCTGCCCGTCATCCTCGGCAGTGACCAAAACGCGTACGGCATTGCGCGCTCCTTCTACGAAGCGTACGGTGTCAAGAGCGTAATTCTGGCGCGCCGCGCCCTCTCCGCTACCTCGGAGAGCCACATCGTGCATTACGCCGTGCTGGAAGAGAGACTGGAGGAAGACGAGGTCTTCGTCGCGACGCTCGTGCGCTTTGCCGAGAATTCCGGTGACAAGTGCCGCCTCCTCATTCCCTGTTCCGACTACTACGCACGCCTTGCCGCGCGCCACGCGGAAAAACTGAAGGACCACTACCTCTTTGCCCTCTCCGACGAAGAGACGCTCGTGAGCCTGGCACAAAAAGAAAACTTCTACGCCATGTGCAAGAAATACGCTCTCTCCTACCCGAAGACTTACGAATTCGACCCCAAGCACGAAGAACCGTGCCTGCCCTTTGACTTCCCCGTGGTGCTCAAGCCCGCGGACAGCGCCTCTTACTGGAACTGCTCCTTCGAGGGTAAACGCAAAGTGTTTTTCCTGACGGATAAAGCGCAGTTCGACGACGTTGTGCGCCGCCTGAAGGACAGCGACTACAACGAAAACGTACTGGTACAAAAATTCATCGGCGGCGACGACAGCGCCATGCGCGTGGTCAACGCCTACATCGGCAAGACGGGCGATCTGCGTCTGTTCTGCGTGGGACAAGTGCTTCTGGAGGAACACACGCCCGAGGGAATCGGCTCTTACGCCGCCATCATGCCCACGCGCGACGAAGAGCTCTTCGCGCTCTTAAAGCCGATGCTGACCGAGATCGGATACCGCGGCTTTTTGAACATTGACGTCAAGGTGGATCCCGCAGACGGCACGTACCAATTCTTTGAACTCAACCCGCGCCAAGGCAGATCCAGCTTCTTCGTGACGGCCGCCGGCGCAAATCTTGCCCGTGTCATCACCGAGGACGTATTGGGAGAGGCGCCCACCACGCCCCTCTTCCCCTGCGAGGACGTGCTGTGGACCAATCTGCCCAAGGGTGTCATCCGCCGCTACGTGAAAAACGAAAAACTGCGCAGTGCCGCGCTGAAGGCCATGCGCCGCGGCCGCGTGTGCCACCAGCTCTACTACAAGAAAGACAAGAGCATAAAGCGCACGAAATTCTACCTCTTAAACCAACTCAACCAATACCGCAAATACCGCCGCTACTTTATCGACAAACTTGCCCTCGGCAAGTAAGGAAGGAATCAACCTATGTGTGGCTTTGCCGGATACATTCGTGACAGTTTGCGCGACAACGACACGGATATTCTGAAAAAAATGACCGACCTCATCGCCCATCGCGGGCCGGACGACGCCTCCGCCTACATTGACGAGGGGGCGTGCCTCGGCTTTCGCCGCCTGTCCATCATTGACCTTGAGGCGGGCAGACAGCCGATGAAAAACGAGGATTCAACGCTCGTTCTGACCTTCAACGGTGAGATCTACAACTTCCAGTCCCTGCGCGAAGACCTCAAGGCACGCGGACACGTATTTGCCACGGGTGCGGACAGTGAGGTGCTTCTGCACGGCTACGAAGAATACGGCGAAGAACTCCCCGCACGTCTGCGCGGCATGTTTGCCTTCGTCATCTGGGATACGAAAAACAAAAAACTCTTCGGCGCGCGTGACATTTTCGGCATCAAGCCCTTTTATTACTACAAAAACGGCTCCTCCTTCTTCTGGGGCAGCGAGATCAAAAGTTTTCTCGCACATCCCGACTTCTGCAAGGAGTTTGATGAAAGCCTGCTGCCCACCTGGCTCTGCTACGAGTACATCCCCTGCGAGAAGACCTTCTTCAAAAACGTATTCAAGTTGCCCGGTGCCCACTCCTTCACGTATCAAAACGGCGTGATGGAAATTCAAAAATACTACGATATCCGCTTTGACATCCGAGAAGGCCGCACGATGGACGACTGGGCCGCAGACATTCGCCGCGTCTTTGCCGAAAGCGTGCGCGCACACCGCATCGCCGACGTGGAAGTGGGCTGCTTCCTCTCCAGCGGCGTGGACTCCAGCCTGGTGGCAAACGAAGTCTCCGTTTCCGCCTCCCCGATGGAGGGCGTGACCGATCCCGTTAAGACCTTCTCCGTGGGCTTTGCCGAGGAGAACGTCTCCGAACTTGCCGACGCAGCTGAATTTGCCCGCGCGGTGAACTTGCCGAACATTCAAAACCGCATTACGGCGGACGACTTCTTCTCCGCGACCTCAGCAATTCAATACATGATGGACGAGCCGCTCCCCAACCCCAGCCAGGTGCCGCTCTATTTCTTGTGCGAAAATGCCGCCAAATACGTGAAAGTAGTCCTCTCCGGCGAAGGTGCTGACGAACTGTTCGGCGGCTACCCGATGTACCTTGCCGAATGGCATCAAGCGCGCTTTGCCCGCAGAGTGCCGCGCGCCGTGCGCCGCCTTATGGGAAAAGCGGCCGCCCGCTTCTCCTTCAAAGGCAGTCACTTCCTTGCAGAAAGCGCAAAAACACCTCTGGAGCGTTACCCGCGCGCAAATTACAACTACACCAGAGAAAGCCGTTGGGACATACTCAAAGAAAAGACGGACGCCCCCGATCCCCTCACCTTCTCCGCACCCTACTTTGCACGCGCCGAACGCGAGGGCTGGGACTCCCCCACCGCGACGCAATACGCAGACATTTTCGTGTGGATGGCCTACGACATTCTGCAAAAGGCAGACCGCATGAGTATGGCGCACTCGCTGGAGTTGCGCGTGCCTTTCCTCGACCGCGAAGTGCTCGCCCTTGCCATGCAGTTGCCGCAGAGCATGCGCGCCTTTGACACCACGACCAAGGCCGCCCTACGCGCCTCCGCCGCGCACCTGCCGAAAAAGACGGCGACCATGAAGAAAAAAGGCTTTGCCACCCCGCTTGACGCGTGGCTGCGCGAAGAAAAATTCTACAACGAAGTCTACGGAAAACTGACCGGCGAGATCGCCGAAAAATTCTTCAAGACCGACGTGCTCAAACGCCTGATGGAAGAACACAAGAAGGGCGCGCACAACATGAAAAAGATCTACCTGATCTACTCGTTCGTGGTATGGTACGAAGAATTCTTTGTAAAAAGATAACGAAAAAGCCCGCGTTCTGCGGGCTTCTTTGTTGCTCAAATTTTACGATTATTCGTAATATTGAACTTGACTTTTACGAAAACTTGTGATATAATTTGCTCAAGCGAATGAGGGGCGCGAAGAATGACTTTTGCAAAGGAGAAAATACAAATGAATACGACTGCAAGAGAGATGCGTGGAAATCTTCGCGCCGCGCTGGACTCCGTACGGCAGGCAACGCAGAGTCTGCCGCAGGAAATGGAAGAGATCTACGACGACTTAAAGTGGGTGGAAGAATCGTTATTGGCGGCGCTTGTCGAACGCGAAGAAACGTTCGCCGTCGAGCGGGAGACCAAGGAACTCGAGGAGCTCTTCGAATGCTGAAAAACGCCGCCGGACACGCAATGCGCGGAGATGCGGCAAGCCGCTTTTTGGCAAAACTTGAGCGCATGCGCACCTGCATTGACGAAGAGGAACGCCTGCTTTCCCTCTTTGAGCGACAGGTGCCGAAGCCCCTTTCCGAATACGGCGGCATGGATCTTGCAACGCACGACGTGCTTCTGGAACTTGCCCCGACCAAGGACGCCGTGCGCACCAAGTTGTTCGTGCACTACCGCGTGTTTGAACGAATGTGCCGTGCACTCTCCGCGGCGATCCGCCGCATTCCCGAAAGCACGGTGCGCGACTACCTCGTATGGCACTACCTCTACCAATTCACCCACGAGGTCATTGCCGAGGTGATGAACTACTCCGTGCGCCAGATCTACCGACTGGCCGCGCGCTCGCGCGTGGAGCTCTCCCGCGCGCTGAAGATTCCCCCGCAGGCAAAGCCCGCAAAGTTCAAGCGCTTTCGCGTAGTGAAACGCTTAAAGAAGTGCAAACTGAAAAAGGCGGGGTAAAAAACGATAACAAACGTTCTTTTCAAAAGAAAAACGCAAAAACGGCCTACGGTGTATCCGAACCGTCTTGACACCGACAAAGAAAAACCGCGCTTTATGGCGTTGTACCCGTAAGGATACAACGCCAGTTTTATTCGCCTTTGGCGAGTTGTATTGCTTCGCAGTTATATTTGTCTTACGACAAGTGTTATTGCCTTCGGCAGTTTCGGGGCGAATAAAATACCACTGAAACCGTAAGGTTTCAATAACACTTTTGATTTATCAAAAATATCACTGTGAGACCTGTCTCACAATATCACTTGAAAAACAAACTAAAAATTTATATAATAAACCTAGAGGTGATTTTATGGGTTTGTTTGATATCTTTAAGAAAAAGAAGGTTGAATTAACCGAAGAACAATTAAAATGGAATAAAATGTGGGAGCTGTGGACTGAGAAAAAGGTGGATTCTCCATATGCAGAGCTTATGACATACCAAAGCGAAATCAACAATGGCGGACACAACCAATATTTCACCAATGTTGAAAACACAAGTGATTTAAACAAAGAAATTTCCGCCTTGGAACAAATCTTGTCAGCAGAACTGAAAAATAATCTGAATAAAGCATATAAAGCTTATTTGATATTAGAGAAAAAAGAGGAAGACGAAGAAGCGGAGGAAACTTTAGAACAGTGCGACGATGTATTCTATGAAAACGAGGAAGAAGTTAATCGTTTGCTTGAAGAATATGCTTGTAAAATAGAACTGTGATTTAACCCGCTGTTTACTTAGCAAGGTTGAAAGGGTTTTAGGTTCTCCTAAAGTGTAGAAAATTTGATATACATTTTCCCTGCTTGTTACGGTGTAAGACAAAATTAAAAGAAGCACGAAATTTTCGTGCTTCTTTTTTTGCTGTCCTTTAGAGTACGCCTCTTATGGCGCGGTTTTTCTGCTTTTACTCTTCATCGAAGCCGAAGATGGGGGCGTCGCCGCCGTCCTCCTCGTCCTCGTCGATAATGGGGTTATTCTTACGGAAGACGTCCTCGTCGCTCTCCCCGTTGAAGATGCGCTCGATCTCCGGATGTCCGCGGCGCTCCTCGGCGGGGACTGCGCTCGCCGACTTGGGCGCGCTCTCGCGGCGCTGGCGGGAAGGTGTAAGTTCGGACAAGGGCTCGATCGTTCCGAGCTCCTCCCAAATGGGAACGGAACGGCTTCCCTTCTCCTCGCCCGACGTTGCGGCAAGTGCGGCCACGAGGGCGGCGGCGTCCTCTGCGAGAACGGGTTCCTCCTTCTTTGGCAAGGGCGGGATCTCCTGCGTGGGGGCGGCGGCGGTAAAAGACACAGTCTCCTCTGCGACGGAGGAAATCTCCTGCGGCAAAAAATAAGGCGTTTGCTCTTGCGGCACGTCCTCGCGCGCGACGGTGGCGGGCGGGTAATACAAAGGCAATTCCTCTTGTTGCTCACGGCGTTTGCCGCGACGGGCAGCAAGGACGGCAAAGACGATCACAAGAATGATGAGAATCAGAATGACGGCGCCTGCAATAAGAACTGCATAATTGAAATAGCGCAGAAGTTCGCCCTTTTCCTCCACGGCCTCGGACAAGGCGGCTTTGAGCTCCTCGTTCTCTCCCTCCTGCGGCGTGACGGTCTGCGGCTCAAAATAAAGAGTAAAGTCGCCGCTCTTGCGATCGTAACGGTAAAAAGCGGGGCTGCCGTCGATGGGGGCGGCATACACGAGTGTTTGCGGAGAAGACAAGGTTACGTCGTTCTTCTCCCAGGCGTCTTGCTCGACACCCGCAACCACGAGAATGCTCGGCACAAAGCCCTCGGGGACGGAGACGTTTTGCGGTTTTTTTACAAAAACGTATTTCTGCGGGACGGTCTCCACCTCAAAGTAGGGGTAGAACTCGCCCGACGCCTCGTCGTACAAAAAGGCCTTAGATGCGCTCTCTGCCGAAGTCTGCGTGATGAGCACGGCAAGCTTCAGCGAAGAAGCGGCGTTCTCATAAAACAAAACCGACTTGCCGTTATACGTACCCTCCACGGGGGCAAAACCTGCGGGAGCGGTGACCTCCGAGGGATCCCGCGGGAAGAGGTAACTATCCCCCTCGACGGTGACCTGCTCGGCAAACAAATTCGACGCCTTGCGATTTACGACGACGGTATAAGTCCTGGTATTGCCGTTCTCGGCGGTGACGGTGATCTGAACGGTATTCTCACCCTCTGCGAGTTCGTCCGCGCCCGAAACGCGCACGGAGGCGGCGCTGTGTTTGGCGGAAGCGGCAAACTTGAGGCCCGTGACGGAATACGGCACCTCGCCGCTGTAGCGGGTGACGTCGGGGTCAAAATCCGGTGTAAATGCAAAGCCCTCGCAAGTGAGTGCAGAGAGGCGGTTCTCCCACGATGCGGCGGGACGATTGACGATGGAAACGGTGCGGCTCGCCTCCGAAACGGAGATGGAAGAATAATCCTCCGCATACACCTCACGCGTGACGGTGGAGATCCTTGCCTCGCCGAGAGCGACGGTCTTGAACGTGATGGTATAGCTCTTGCTCGTCACACCGCCCGAAGCAGGCTGATCGACAAAATTCAAGGTGCCGCCCGTGGTGGACTGAGCACCCGAGACGTACTGCAGTTTGTCGGAATCGTACTCGATACCGAAGCTCCACGTGGCCATGGGTGTGGCAGAGGTATACGTGACGGTAACGTAAACGTGATTGCCCAGATACACCTCGCGTGCGGAAAGGCCGATGGTAGCCGTGCCGCCTGCCGCATAGGCGCGCAGGCTGATAAAAGCAGGCAACAGAAGGGCAAGGGCAAGCAAGATCAAAAACAGACGGAACACAAAGCGTTTTTTCATGAATAATTACCCTTTCTGTGAAATGGTGTATAGTCCGAGATTGGCGTCGCGCAGTTTCAGTAAGTCAAGCGAATTGACCTTGCCGTCACCGTCGATATCCGCCGCGGCTTTGTAGGCTGAGGCAAAGTCCTTTTTGCCGAGCAAATAGTCGCGCAGATACAAAAGGTCAAGCGCTTCCACGCCGCCATTACCCGAGACGTCCCCACGCACGACAGCGGTATAGCTGCGGATCACTTCCCCTTTGAAGAGAATGCGCACCTGCGTGCCGGTACCGACTGCGGCGGAAGAGATGCTAAGCGTCGTTTCCTCACCCAAAGTAAAGCGGGAGCGGAAAGCCTTTTCTTCGGTCTTCGGTGCAATGCCGTACATGAAACCGTCGTCCGTCATGGTGTATTGTGACTCGAAAAACGGCTTAAGCTCCTCTGCGGGAGGATCCTCCTGTGCGGGCGGTTCGGTCGGTTCTCCGCCCTCGGGGGTCTCTCCTCCGCTTCCCTCTCCGCCGCCCGACGGCGGGACGGGACTGATACTGTCCACGGTCGGCAAGGGAGAAACGGTCTGCGGCATATCATTGTAAACAGGGATCAAAAACTCATGGGAAAGCTCCGTCAAAGTATGCTCCTGCATACTGCGGAAGGTGAAAAGAGCCTCCGTCTCCGGATGGGTGAGGTTCTGCATGTACTGATGCCAGATACCGTTGGGAGAGGCGGGATTGACGTTGAATTTCTTGAGATACGCGGTCTGCTGACCGTTGTTTATGTAATTGTCCCCTTGGAATGAGGCGCCGCCGACGATGGCCTTGTACGCCGTATTCCAGCCCTTCTCCATGGCGTAGAGCAGGCCGTTGTGCTGGGGGCTGCCGCCCGGTGTGGAACCGATGCCGTAAAAGTTATAATAGCCGCGATGCTCCTCGCTGTCACAGCCTGCCTTGGTGCAGACGATCCCGTCGTGATTGCCCATGGAAAGACCCGTGCCGACGGTGCCGTTTTCCGCAAAGGAGGTGATGAGAAGGTAATACGGGCTGATGCCGGTGAGCTTGGCAGCGTCCAAAAACGCCTCGGCGTAGCTGACCTCTTCCTCCCGATCGTTTACAGTCGTCAAGGTAGCCATATAAGTGCCTTCCACCATCTTTTCCACGCTCTCAAGCGTGTGGATGCTCTCGTCATACGCCTGTGCGGAGAACATGAAGATATCCACGTCGTTCAAGAAATTGCGCGGATCCATGAAATACGCAACGGTCGCCTCCGACGCACAATACTTGGTGCCGCCGTCAAGCAAGGTGGTGGCGGCGTTCATGCCGTTGAGCGTAACGGTGGAGCGGTAAACGGACGCGTACGACTTGTCGATAAACGAGGGAGAGGAAAGATCCCCGCGGCTGTTGACGGAAACCACCGCCTGCGCGCTGACGGCCGAGGAAAAGTCCTTCTCGGTCTCCAGCGGTAAAAACGTCCACGTAGGATGAGCCGCCTTGAGCGCGGCGAGGGCGGGACGGTAGCTTTGCGGAAACTTTGCAAACTCCTCGGTTTCATAGTCCAGCTTCTCCCCCGCAAACACGAGGGTGCTGTGCACGTAACCGACGTAACACTTCCCATCCTTCAAATTGGTGTAGCGCACCTTATACCAAAGCGTGGAGCCGTCGTAAGAGTCGCCCTCAACTTCCTCCAAAACGGGCAAGACCTGATGCTTGCCGAAGGAAAAGTCGTACTTGCTCTCCGGATTCAAATTCGGCGCCTTGCGGAAGCGAATGGAGGCGGTGGTATAACAGTAGCGCAAAGGAAGTTCCTGTTCTGCGGGTGCGTCTGCAAAAAGAGTCAAAAACGGCGGGAGGACGGCAAAAAACAGAAGGGTACACAAAAGGGCGCAGAGAGCGCGCAAAAAGCGAGTGCGATGCATGCGTACATCCTCCTTCCGACACTTTTTTCTCTCTTTTTACAGATACATTCATTATACAACAACTAAAGAGCGCGGTCAACACGAAAAATGTGAACAAACCTATGGCAAAAAGTGGGTGCGTGCTTGCCTTTTTTGTTTTTTTATGTTATAATACACGCTTGATACGGAGGGTTTTGCATGGAACAACTCTATCTCTTGAATTTTCAGAAAACAAATGCCGCGCGCTTTCTGTCACACCTCGACATGGCGCGACTCTTTATCCGCGCGTTTCGCCGCGCGAAATTGCCGCTGAAATTCTCCGAGGGATTCCACGCACACCCGAAGGTACGCTTCTCCCCCCCTCTGTCCGTCGGTGTGGAAAGTCTGTGCGAATTTTGCCAATTCACCCTGCTTGACGAGACGAGAGACAACGAAGAATTGCTTGAGAAGATCCGCGAGGGCATGGCTGACGGATTCGTCCTGAATTCGCTCGACAAGATCGAATCAAAGCCCACGCCGCCGCCCTTCTCCCGCTACGAGATCTCCTTTTCGGCAGAGCCTGCGGCACTCAAGGCGGCCTTCGACGCCCCGATGACGGTCGTCAAGCGCACCAAGTCCGGAGAAAAAGAACTGGACATTTACCCGCACCTGATCCTTGAGGGCATTCGCGAAGAGGACGGGCTTTGCATCCTCACCGTGCTCGCCCCCGCGAGCGAGGCGCTGACCATCAACCCGACGCTCATCTGCACCGCACTGCAGACCAAAAACGATACACTGATTCCGGCGCGCATTCTAAAGACCGCCGCCGTGGAAATTTGAAAGGAGCCGCTATGGCAGACAAAAAACAAGCGATTGAAAAGATCACTCCGATGGACGAGGACTTCGGTCAATGGTACACCGACATCGTCAAGCAGACCAAGCTCTGTGACTACTCCAGCGTGAAGGGATGCATGGTCATCTGCCCTTACGGCTACGCCATTTGGGAGAACATTCAACACCTGCTCGACGCCGAATTCAAGAAAACCGGCCACGAAAACGTGTACCTGCCCCTCTTCATTCCCGAAAGCCTTCTGAACAAAGAAAAAGACCACGTGGAAGGCTTTGCACCCGAGGTTGCCTGGGTGACCTACGGCGGCAGTGAGAAGTTGACCGAGCGCATGTGCGTGCGTCCGACCAGCGAAACGCTCTTCTGCGAGCACTACAAGAACACCGTGCAGTCCTGGCGTGACCTGCCCAAGCTCTACAACCAATGGTGCAACGTCGTCCGTTGGGAAAAGACCACGCGTCCCTTCCTGAGAAGCCGCGAATTCCTCTGGCAGGAAGGCCACACCCTGCACGCCACGAGCGAAGAGGCCATTGCCGAGACGCGCCAGATGCTCAACATCTACGCCGACTTCTGCGAAGGTGCGCTCGCCATGCCCGTCATCCGCGGCCGCAAGACCGACAGCGACAAATTTGCCGGTGCCGAGGCGACCTACGCCATCGAAGCGATGATGCACGACGGAAAAGCACTGCAGGCCGGCACCTCCCACTACTTCGGCGACGGCTTTGCACGCGCGTTTGACATCACCTTCACCACGAAGGAAAACCAGCTTGCCCACCCCTTCCAGACCTCTTGGGGTGTGACCACGCGACTCATCGGCGCCATCATTATGACCCATGGCGACGACCGCGGCCTGAACCTGCCGCCCGCCGTTGCCCCCATTCAGGCGGTCATTCTGCCGATCGCCCAGCACAAGGAAGGCGTGCTTGACGCCGCTCGTGCTCTGGAAGAAAAACTGCGCGGCGTGTGCCGTGTGAAACTCGACGACTCCGACAACTCCCCCGGCTGGAAGTTTGCGGAATACGAGATGCGCGGCGTGCCGGTGCGCATTGAGCTCGGCCCGCGTGACATTGAGGCCGGTCAGTGTGTGGTCGGCATTCGCTACAGCGGCGAAAAGCGCGTCGTCAAACTTGACGACCTTGCAGAAGAACTGCCCAAGATCTTCTCCGAGATCCAAAAAGGCATGTTCGACAAAGCCTGCGAAAACCGTGCCGCCAACTCCTACCGCGTCACCAAGATGGACGAGATCCTCGCCCACCTGGAAGACGGCGACTGCTTCATCCACGCGCCTTGGTGCGGCGATGAAGAATGCGAAGACAAGATCAAGGAAAAAACCGGCGTCGGCAGCCGCTGCATTCCCGAAGACGGCAAACTTGACGAGGGCGCAAAATGCGTCTGCTGCGGCAAGGATGCCAAGCACGAAGTCCTCTTTGCAAAAGCGTATTGATCAACAAAAAACAAAAGCCCTCCGCAATTGGCGGAGGGCTTTTTCTGCTTTTTACAAAAATCACTCTTCCTCGTCTTTGGGATAATCGAGTTCCGAAACCGAAGAAAGCAGGGAAAGCTTATCGCGGATGGGCTCGTACGCCTCCGAAATGCGGCGGCGCAGATCCGCACGTTTTTCCTGCAGAGCAGACTCGACGTTCAAGCTCTTCCAGGCGGCGGAAAACAGACGTTCCGTCATTTCCCGCAGGACGGAGCGCGTTTTGTCGTCCATATCCTTATACCGTCTGTACACGCGAGAAAGGGAGCGCGCCATCTGTCGGGTAAGTTCGCCGACACTTGACGCCTCGGTGGAAGAAAGCAATTCATACACGGCGTCCACGAACTGTTCGCGCGCAGAAAGATCCATGCCGGCAAGCCACGTGCAAAGCGTCTTATCCACGTAACGGCTATGAGCGTCCGTCGCATCCTCCCGCACGAATGCTCCCCCTTCCACTTGCCAGCTGTAGGGGTCGTGCTGCAAGAGGCCGAGGGTGTCGGAATGCACGACGGTGCTCTTGCCGAAGTCGCCGAGGAGCATACCGATCACCGAGGTCTGCGGTATGAAACCGTGACAGATAGCGTGAACGGTGAGATACCCCTCCCCCGTCAAAAACTCCGAGAGAAAGCCGGGGGCGTCGTGTGCGAAAATGCCGCCGAGGTGCAGTTGCACCTCGCGCGAAACACTCGCCGCGGCAAACACGGCAAGGTTGCCGCCCTTGGAATGACCGCCTACATAGATCGGCTTTGCGGGCAGGATATTTGCGGCGCTCTCCAGATACTTTGCGGCGGCAAGCTGCGAGGGCGTGGCACAGAGGAAACTCATGTTAAAGTCCTCCTTCCAACCGACCAGGGTGTCGTCCGTGCCGCGAAAAGAGATAAAATGAAAATCGGGAGCAAGAACCGTCAGCGCGGCAAACTGCATTTGCCGCTCTTCGTCGTGGCGGTCCGCAAAGCCCGTGATGCGAAGAGAAGAAAAACGCGTGCTTCTTGCCATTGCCTTGAAAAACGCGGTGTTGCCCAGTGCAAAACGGCGGTTATACGCCGCCTCGCACTCCTCCTGATACACGAGATACAGTCCGCAGAGCGACTGCAAAGTGTACTCGCTCTCAAAGCCCTCCTGCACGTATGCGGAGAGCGGCAAATACGACAAAAGCGAGAGGCAAAGCGAATCCACCTCGCAAAACGCACGTTCTTCAAACGTGTATGCGCCGTACTCTTTTACGTAATCAATGACGTTCATATACTCACCTGAAAATTGCAAAAAGCGACCTTGCGGTCGCTTTTTGATCGAACTTAATTCTTCTCACGGGGCAGAACTTCCTCCTGCGGTTCCATGACGAAGTTGGAAAGTGCGACGGGGCACTTCAAAACGGCGTCCGCAACCAATCCTGCCACGCGAAACGCGCCGTAACGGGAAAGGTGGGTGACGTCGATCGTCTTTCGGTCTGCGGCCGAATAAGCGTGCAAGTGCAAGGTTGCCTCCCTGCCCTGCTCCGAAACAAGACCGTTATAGAACTCCTCGGTCAAGGCGGTCATGTCAAAAAACGCAATATTTTCCTCGCTCGCGAAACGCTGCATCGCATCGCGGTACGGGAGGTGACTTTCCACGCTTGCCTTACCCGACTCCGAGTCGAGACGGGCGATCGGCGAGAGCAATACGGGCACGGCGCCGACACTGCGAGCGTACTGCACGTAATACTCATTCAAGATCCACTCAAAAGAATAGAGGCCGTTTTCGTTCTTGCCCTCCGCAGAGACCTCATCCATTCCGAGTTTAGCAGAAATCGCGGCGGCGGGGTTCTCGTCGTTATGGCCAAACTGGATAAACAGATAATCGCCGCGGGACAGGTACTCCTTCAAATACGAATATCCGTCCGAGGTCGTATACGACAGCGAGCTTGCGCCGGAGACGGCATAATTATAAACGGAAACGCCTTGCGCGCCATCCCGATCCTGATCCTCGGGAAGGAAATAATAATTCAAATACTTGCCCCAGCCCATCAGATCCTGCGCTTCCACGCGAGTGCTGCTGTACGTGCTGCAAGCGGTGGAGTCGCCCACGATGAAGATCCTGCCCGAAAACACAAAGCCCTCCGGCTCATGCACGCCGAGGCCGAAAAACTCCTCCGACGGGGTATATTCCTCTTCCTCATCCTCCTCGGGAGCGGGGAGAATGTTGAGCGAGGAAAGCACGCGCATGCTGCACGATGCCATGAACAGGGTGCTCAAGGCAAGAAGCAGGCAAAATACGCGGCGAAGGGCTTGGAACATGAACGCAAATCTCCTAAAAACGTTGTGTATTTATTCTACCACTTCCCCCATGAATTGGCAAGAGAGACACAAAAATTTCTTTGCAAAAAACCGCGCGTTATGTTATACTGACTATGTTTACGACCTGTCCTTTCACCATGCACCCGAGGTACTCTATGCTCAAACCGAAAAAACCAAAGATCCCCGAAGAAGTGCAGGCAGAAATCCAAGCGGAAAGCCCGAAGATGGTTGTCCCTCTCTTTCCCAAGTTCCCCATTCGGCTTTTGATCGTGCTTTTTCTCGTCGCCGCCCTTCTTCTTCCGATATGGCTCTTGTTTCAGGCGCCGGAAGATCACACACTCTTACCGAAAACAGCCGACACTTACCAAAAGCTGTACGACGCTTTAAGCGAGCGGCACAGACTCTGTGCACCGACGCAAGCGTCGGACTCCGCCCTCTCTGCAGCAAACGGCGCGCCGAGTTCTGCTGAGAGTGACGTTGCGAAAAGTAACGGCAACTACGTGTACTCGCTTTCCAAAAGTGTTGTCGGCGGACAGAGTCTGACGTTTTTAAACATTTCCTCCGTCGATGAAAACGCGCAGGCGACCCTGCACTCCAAGACGGAGCTTTCCGCTCTCCTGCAGGCTGAAAACAAATGCCTCAAGGCGCAAGAGTTCTACCTGTACGAAAACAAACTGATCTTCCTCTTCCCCGAAGAGGCCAAGGGGACCGTGGCGGTCAAGGACCGTGAAAAAACGGTGCTGGCCATTGTGGATGCAAGCAACCCCGCCGCGCCGACTCTGGAAAAACGCCTGTCGCAAGACGGCCGCTTCATCACCGCGCATATGAGCGCGGATGCCTTCTACCTCGTCACGCAACTTTCCATTCCCTACCAGAACATGAACAAGCGCGACCCCGCCACCTTCATGCCGACCTACTACAACGGAGAAGTCGTCATGAAAGTGCCCGTGGAACGCATCTTTTTGCCGCACGTGGCCCTCGGCGACACCATTCCCTACACGATCGTCGGAAGCATCGACCTTGGCGAGAGCTCTTACAAAAACTGCAACGCCACTTTAGGCCGCACCGACGCATTCTGCCTCTGCGCCGGAAAACTCTACCTCTGCGTGTCGCAAGGCCGCTTTGCCCTGCGCTTCGGTAAAACCGGCGAAACAAGCAGCACGCTGATCTCCTACGAACTCGAAAACGCCGCCGTCCGTCGCATGGCGGAACGTCAGTTCAGCGGAAAGATCTTAAACGCCGACGCCCTGCACGTTTACAACTCCACCACGCTCTTTGCGGTGGCAAACTACGAAAAAGGCGCGGACACGCAGTCCTGCATTTACGCGCTAGACCTTGACCTCAAGACGCTCTCCTCCACTCCCGGACTCGGCAAAACGCAAAAGGCGGTTGCGGTGCGCTTTGACAAAGGACTCGTTTACCTCTTGGCAAAAGAGGCCGCCGAAGCGTTCTGCTGCATAGACCTGACCAATCCCAAAAAGCCGCTTCCGCTCTCGGAATTTCTCTTATCGGAAGCGACACCGCGGTTTTACACCTTAGATGAAAACACGCTTCTCGGCCTTGGGTACGCCGACGAAAATGCAGACGCGCTGACGGAAGGTGTGAAGCTCTCCGTCTTTGATGCGAAAAGCCTTACGGAAACTCAAGAATTCCTCTTTGCCGAGGCGGACAACAGCCGATACGTTTACTCCCGCGCCATAGACGACCCCAAGGCGATGCTCGTATCCTCCGAAAAAAACGTCGCTTGCTTCGTTCTGCAGCGCGGCGCCGCCTCCTCCCCCGAACTTGCCGTCCTGCGCAAAGGGACCGACGGCTTCACCCTTGACCTGATAAAAACACCCGAAGAAAACTTCTTCTCCCTCGAAGATCCGCTCTATACCTACCGCGCGTTCTGCATGGACCAAACGCTGTGTCTGGTGGGCGAACGTGCCATGCAGACGTACTCGCTCGAGACGTTAGAGGCACTCTCCACCCTGCTTTACTGAACCGAAAAAACGGACAGGCATCTTGCCTGTCCGTTTTTTGTTGTGTTTACAAAAAGGTCTTCATCGTCTCCACGTTGCGTTCTTCCAGATCGCAAAGCGTATTCATGAGGCTCTGCGCCTCCCCCAGATCCTCGCCCTCGTAGCGGCGCAGGTTCTTTTTGGCGTCGATGATGCCCATGGTACTGCCGATGACCATCATCTCTGCAAGGTGCGCAGTCGTTCTGTCCATGATGCTCTGCATATCGATCATAAGATACGTCTTGACCTTGGACAATGCGCCGAGTCCCTTCTCGTCACATCCCGTGCGGCAAAGCGCGTCACGCGCGGCGGCATTGATGGAAAGATACTCCCTTTTTTGATCGCGCAACGCCTTTTGAAAACGCTCGTCGGAGGTGTACTCCGCCAAACGGTCGATGGAAATTGCACCCATTTCCGAGTTTTGGTACACGAAATTCAGCAGTTCCTGTCTTGCATCCATAAAAAATCTCCTTTTTCTTTTTATTCTGTGCCGAGAAATGCAAAAAATACTTGTAGCGGCAATTCTTTTTTGCTATAATAAAAACCAAGAAAAATACCGTTTTTTCGGAGGAAACTATGAAAGCAGTTCTGACGGTCGTCGGTTCGGACTCCGTCGGCATTCTTGCCGAGGTTGCTCTGGCCTGCGCCAAACTTGAGATCAACATTGAAGAAGTGACGCAATCCATTCTCGCCGGCACCTTCGCCATGATCATGGTGGTGGACCTTTCCCGCTGCACGGTGGACTTTGAAGCGGCACAGGCATCCCTTGCCGCCGCCGGTGTGAAAAAGGGCGTGGAGGTCAAGATGACCCGCCGCGAACTCTACGACACGATGCACCGCATCTGAGGGCTGCTATGCTGAATAAATCCGACATTCTCGACACCATCCGCATGATCGCGGATGAGAACTTGGACGTGCGCACGGTCACGATGGGCATTTCCCTGCTCGACTGCGCCGACCGCGATCCGAAAGTCGCGTGCGACAAGATCTACGAGAAGCTCTGCCGCAAGGCGGAGCACCTCGTCTTTGAAGCGGAAAAACTCTCCGCCGAATACGGCATTCCGATCGTGAACAAACGCATTTCCGTCACGCCCATCTCCTTGCTGCTCGGCGCGACCGAGGGCAAAGCCAACCCCGTAGACTATGCAAAAACGCTGGACCGCGCCGCGAAAACGCTGGGCGTGGACTTCATCGGCGGCTACTCCGCGCTGGTGCAAAAGGGCTTTGCCGCGGGCGACGAGGCCTTGATCGACTCCATTCCCGAAGCGCTTGCCGCAACCGACTTCCTCTGCTCCTCCGTCAACGTGGGCAGTACGAAAGCGGGCATCAACATGGACGCGGTGGCGAAAATGGGCCACATCATTCGCCGCGCCGCCGAACTGACGAAGGACCGCGACTGCATTGGCGCGGCAAAACTCGTGGTGCTCTGCAACGCCCCCGAAGACAACCCCTTTATGGCGGGAGCATTCCACGGTGTGGGTGAGCCCGACTGTGAGATCCACGTCGGCGTCTCCGGCCCCGGTGCGGTGCGCGCCGCACTCCAAAAGGCGGGCCCCGACATGACACTCGACGCCCTTGCCGAGATCATCAAACGCACCGCATTCAAGATCACCCGCATGGGTTCGCTCGTCGGCAGCATTATGGCAAAGCGACTGAACATGCCCGCGGGCATCGTAGATCTCTCCCTTGCACCTACCCCCGCCATCGGCGACTCCGTGGCAAACGTGCTGGAAGAAATGGGTCTGGAAACCTGCGGCGGTTGCGGTACGACGGCTGCCCTTGCGATGCTCAACGACGCCGTGAAAAAAGGCGGCGTTGCGGCAAGCAACTTCGTAGGCGGACTCTCCGGTGCGTTCATCCCCGTCTCCGAGGACGCGGGCATGATCGCCGCCGCAAAAGCCGGCATTCTGACCCTGGAAAAACTGGAGGCGATGACCTCCGTCTGCTCCGTGGGCATCGACATGGTGGTGCTCCCCGGTGACACCCCTGCCGAGGTCATCAGCGCGCTGATCGCCGACGAGGCCGCCATCGGCATGGTCAACTCCAAGACCACCGCCGTGCGCGCCATTCCCGCGCTCGGCAAACAGGCGGGCGAGATGCTCTCCTTCGGCGGGCTGCTCGGCGAAGGCCC
>JAFYLE010000011.1 GCA_017537265.1 Clostridia bacterium
AGAAAGAACCAAAGAAAAGCCGAGGCGGGAAGAGGGAAAAGAAGAGAAGGCAAGCCCCGCGCCCAAACGGCGGGCGCGGGGGGCAATCCACGGCGGATGACGCCACGCTTTTTCAGGAGAAAAGAAAGAACCAAAGAAAAGCCGAGGCGGGAAGAGGGAAAAGTGGAAAAATAAAAAACTTTTCAACCGTCCGTCTCTGTGGTATAATGCAAAACAGAACAAAGAATTTGTGAGGGAATTATGAAACGAATTTTTGCATTCTTGCTCGTGCTCGTGTTCTTGTTGCCCGTTGCGGTACAGGCGGAAGAAAGTCGCCGCTTCTATCTGGAGGTGCTGAACACGGAAAACGAGGGCGAGTATCGTGTCAACGTCCGTTGGGACGGCGCCACCCTGCAGGATGAGATCAGCGGTTTTCGCTTGAGTTTGGCGTATCCCGCCGACCTTCTCGTTTGCAAGGACTTCGACATGGGTGAGGTCATGTACGACTTCGGCATTCGCATGGGCCCGCCGAGCGTGGATGCAAACCCCGCTGTTTTCCTCGGGGTGGAGATCTCCCACGCCGTGACGGAGAGCGGCGTGTTTGCCACCTTCCTCTTTGAGAAGAAGGAGGGTGCCGCGGGCGAGGCAAAACTGACGTTGGAACTGGCGGAGCTGATCCGCTTGGATCACAGTGACGCGCGTGCGGATTTTGCCGTGGAAAGTTGCGTCATCAATCTTGACGGAGACGAAAACGGCGGCTTGCCCTTGTGCATGCTGACGGGTGTCGGCCACACCCTTTTGGAGTGGCAGACGGACAGCGAAGATCCCTCCCGCCTTTATAAATACTGCTCGCTTTGCGGCAAGGTCGTGGAAGAAAAGACGGTGGAGAACACCTCGAAGGACCCCTTGTTTGACGGCAGCGCAGTGCTTGCCCCCGGCAACAACAGCCTGCCGCAAGGCGCCGAGATCGACGTTTTGCCCGACGTGAAGGCGCTTTCCGAGGCGCTCTTTTCCGCGATCTGCCAAAAGATCGGCACGGACAAACTGACTTACCTTGAGACCATTGACGTCTCCATAAAACTTGACGGCGAAAAAGTCAACCTGACGGAAAAGGGCACGCTGACCGTGGACGCGCCCGAGGGTCTTGCCGACGGTGAGAGCGTCTGCGTGGCGCGCACCGAAGGGGAGACCGTGTTGGAGGTTTTTGCCCTTGACGTACAAGGCGGCAAGCTGGAGATCCCCGTGTCGGATCTCGGCACGCTGCAGCTGCTTCGCTTGGAAGAGAGTGCAGACGCTCCGATCACGGACGTTGACGTGCCCACGCCGCCCGCTCCGCAGAAAGTTCCTGCGGAAGATGCGGCCAAGGCGGATCAAAGCACGCTTTGGATCGTGCTCGGCGTGGCAGGCGGACTTTGCGCTTTGTCTGCCGTTACGGTCGTTCTGCTGAAAAAGAAGAAATAAACCGTCTGTGTGAAAAGGAGGAGATTTTCCAATGCTTAAACGTGCGTTCGCCGAATTTTTCGGCACGTTCATTCTGGTGCTCTTTGCCTGCGGAACTGCCGCCGTCACCGGCTGTACGGCCGAGGCAAACGGCGCGTACCTTCTGACTGCGCTTGCCTTTGGTCTCGTGCTCTGCATCATGGCGTACACCATCGGCTCTGTTTCGGGCTGTCATATCAACCCCGCGGTGAGCTTCGGCAAGTTCCTCTGCGGCGCCATGAGTGCGTGGGAACTCTTTGCCTACGTCGTCGCGCAGTGCCTCGGCGCGCTTGCGGGCGGCGGGGTTTTGTATCTGCTTCTCGGTCGCACCTCCACGCTCGGCGCAAACGGCCTCTTTGAGGGCGACGTGTTCAAGAGCATCGCCGTCGAGGTCATCCTGACCGCGCTTTTCGTTTTCGCGGTGCTCGTCGTGACGGAGAAAAAGGAACTTTCGCAAAACTGCCCCCTCATCGTCGGCCTTGCTCTGACTTTGGTGCATATTTTCGGCATTTACTTCACCGGCACGAGCGTCAACCCTGCCCGCAGCCTCGGCCCGGCCGTCTTCGTCGGCGGCGCGGCGCTTTCCAACGTGTGGGTCTTTTGGATCGGACCGCTGTTCGGTGCCTTCGCGGCCTCACTTTTGTACCTCGGCCTCGTGCGCGGCAAGAGTGCGGCAAAGAAGGAGACCGAGAAAAAGACGGAGCAAAAGAGAGCGGAGTAATTTTGTATGCTTGAAAAACATCGCAAGTCGTTTCTGCTGCTCGGCGTTCTGTTTCTTGTCTCGGCCATCGTGCTCTTCGTGCTGCTTTGTCTGCAGCCTTCCGGCCCGCGTCTGACGCTTTGCGTGACGGGCAACGGCAGCCTTACCCTTTCGGGGGATGCGGCGGCAACGCTTGACGGAGCGGGAGAGAAGACGCTCTTCGTTGAGGCGGGGAAAAACCTGACGCTCACTTGCCTTGAGGGCGTCTCTTACGTCGTCGTGGACGGCGTTCGCATGGAGCAAACGCATTTGCGCTTGCAAATGACAGACAGAGATCTCACCGTGGAAGCGGTGTACGGTGAAGAGGTGAAGGCGATGGATATTTACACGCCGGACGTACTTGTATACGAGGCGACGGAGACCTCGCAGAGTGCCACGCGTCCCTTTTTTCCAAGCGTGACGCAGGCGGATGACGGCACCATCCTCGTGGCGTATTACTACGCGGACGGTCATGCACTCTACAACCAAAGCGAAGGTAAGCTTTCCGGCGTTTTGTGTATGGTCAAGTCCAAAAACGGCGGCAAGAGCTTCATGCGGCCCGAGGTGCTCGTGGACCTGCGTGACGAGGACGTGACCCGCGGCGACTTCAACCGCGAGCCGCGCGATCCCAATTTGCAAAAGCTCTCCGACGGCACGTTGCTTTTGACCTTCCCCGTGCGTGCCCCCATCGGCAAGCCGGGCTACAACGGTTCAAACCTCAACGACTATTGGTCGGAGAGAAGCTACTACATGACCTCCACCGATAACGGCGTGACCTGGAGTGAGATGCGCGAGATCGAGTGCGATTACTTCTCCCGCGGCGAGCCGTTTTTATATGACGATCCCACCCGCACTACGGGCTGTTGGGTGAAGAACGGGTCTGTTGCCGAATTGGAGGGGGGAGATCTGCTCATCCCGCTCTACGGCGCCGAGACCTGCAATACCCGCGCGGATTATACCTGCGTGGTGGTAAAGGCGCATAACAACGGCGACGGCACGCTCACCTTTTTGAAGGATTGGGCAAGTGTAAACGGGAAAAAGACGGACGCCGCTCTCGTGGGGAACGCGGGAGAGGGCAACGAGCTTGCGCTTTTTGCCAAGGACGGCACCGCGTATGCCCTGAAACGCACCGCCATTCCGTCCAAGACTGAAGGCGGCGTGCTGTACCGTTCTCTCGACGGCGGGCTGAGCTGGCAGGAATACGCGACGGAGCCCACGGCGAACAACTGCCTGAACCAGCCAAACTTCTGCTATCTCGGCGGCGATCTTTTCCTGGTGAATTATTCCGTACCGCTTGCAAGCGTGTACGATTCGCCCGCGCGCCGTACCGCGCGCCCCGTTTACGGAAAACTGTTTGACGTAAACGGTAAGTTTTCTGATTACTCCGCCGTGACCGTTTACGACACGGTGACGGCCACCGTTGCGGATATGGGCAATCCCGCCTCCGTTCTGCTCTCCGACGGGCGCATTTTCACCGTGTATTACGACACGAGTGCCCCCGCCCATCGTGCGGGATTTATCGGTGGCACGTTTACCACGCTTTCCGATTATATCGGCGAAGAGGGCCCGACTTTAAGTGCGGCGCTTTCCGCCTTGCTCTCCTAAAGAAAACACCCGGGTGCCGCAGCACTCGGGTGTTTGTTTTCGAATAGGGGGAAACTATGAAAAAGATTTCTTTAAAAGAAAAGTTTTTTTAAAAAACTCTTTACGAATGGAAAAAAGCGTGGTAAAATACTCATTAACAAAAGTCCTCTTTGAAAGGGGACGAATGTGCCTTGCAAAACGGCACAAAATTAAAAATTTAGGAGGAACATCATGACTATGAAGCGCATCATCGCGGCAGTCCTCAGCGTTCTTACGCTTGCAGTGCTTGCCGTGCCGGCATTTGCGTATTCCACGCCGAATGCGGATTATGTCAAAGAGTCTGCTTTTACCGCGCACACTTACATTTCCGGTAAAACTGCTCAGTTTGACAAATTCGGCGGCGTTGGTACCAATGCAGGAACCAAAACCGCAACCTTTGCCGCCCAAAACGGCGCATGGCATCTGACCAACACCACCACGGGCAATACCGCCTATGCTACCGGCGCAAAGGGCAGCGCGAACACTTCTAACGCGTACAGTCAGTTCGTCAGCACCAGCGAGGGCTTTACGGTTGATCTGTATGCCAAGTTCAATCAGTTGCCTATTCTTGCCACCAATCAGCAACTCACTGACTTTGGTGTTACCAGCGGCAACCCGAACAACCTGTACTTCTCCGGCTTGGTCCTCAACATCTGCTCTGCTGAAAAGTATATGGCGGATTCTTCCAAGTCCAACAACGAATTGCAGGCCGTTTTTGCCTTCTACGACAATGAAGAACTCGGCACCAACGCCGCTCTGATCCTGCCGTACGGCAACCGCAACGCATTTGCAAGCGCGAATGCCATTACCTACTTCTTTGACCTTCCCACCGATTATGCTCGCTACACCCTGAAGTTTGATCCGAAGAACAACACCACCAACTTCTACATCAACGGTGAAGAGCAGTACTTCGACGGCGGCGACGAAGCGACCTTCAACGGCATCGCTCTCTGCTACCGTGCAACCGCCACCACCAACTTCGTCAACATCAACCTGAACAATGGTCAGGCTGCTGTGAAGGACAACGGCGGCACCACTGATTTCTACCTCGACCAGCTCGACCTGTATCCGCAGGCTCTGACTCCCAGAGCAGACGGCACCAACTTCCTGTTTGAGGAAGAAAAGATCGAGGGCGTCGGCAACGTTGCCTTCACCAATGCTTACAACTACTACCGTGACTTTGCTCCGATGGCGGAAGAGTACTTCGACCCCACCTTCTGGAGTGCCTTTGAAGGCTTCATCAACAAGGGTCTCGCCCTGATCGAAGCAGAGGACCAGGAAGGCCTGGATGCCCTGGCTAACAGCGGCACCAACGGCGACTGGTTCATCAACCGCTTTATGTTCCAGACCACCGCAGGCGTCAACAAGACCAGCGGCGGCAGCCCCGTGACCGTCAACGGCACCGGCACTATCATTCCGGCGAACACTCCCGTTCTCATCGGCTACGATAAGCTCACCGTGTCCCACATCGACACCGACGGCAAGGACCTCCCCTGGACCAACTCTGCCACCATCGTCACCAAGGCGGGCCTGAACGTTGGCACTGACCTCACCTCCGCCGGCGGCGCCCTCAACACCACCTCTTGGCGTGTGTACATCTTTGAACCCACCGCGGCAGAAGGCTACTACAAGGTCATCTCCCTCGGCGGCAACAACAGCACCACCCGTCCCGTGATTCCGGAAGGCGGCTTTGCTCTGGTTCTCAACACCAACGGCAAGACCAACGCCAACCTCAACAGCGGCTATGAGTACAATAAGTACAACTCCGCACTGTTCTTTGCCCGTAACATCCATGCCGTGTATCAGGCAGGCATCTCCAACGGTGCATACGTTTACCTCGAAGGCATCGATCTTGAAAATGCCACCATCGATACCGAAGGCACCTTCCTGACCTATAAGCAGGACGGCGTTGCCGGCAACGAAGACCACGTTTACCGCGAGGGTTACATTGCCCTTACCCAGGCCGATGCTGAAGGTCGCACCTCCACGACCCGCGACAAGTTCGTTGGCTTCAAGTCCAACGCCTTCATCAAGGCATACGGCGCAGACAACGCTCTGACCTACAGCATCGTCGGTGAAGGTACCGTCACCGCGACCGTCGGCGGCGAAGCCGTCACCGCGAACCCCGTCGTCGCTCTCCCCGGTGCAGAGATCACTCTCACCGCAGAAGGCGAAGGCTTCAAGTACTGGGTCGGCGGCAACAACGCAGTTCTTTCCACCGATGCTACCCTGACTCTCGTCGGCGGCAAGAAGATGACCGTTAAGGCCGTCTTTGAAGAAGCTGCAGATGCAGAACTCTTCACCGTTTACTACAAGGATTCCATGACCGGCCGTATTTGGGACGTTCTCCAAGTTCCCGCAGGCCACGTGCTCGACACCAATGCCGTCAAGGCAGAGATGAAGGGCTACAACTTCGTCGGCTGGAGCGTTGAAAACGGCACCGTGATCAATGCCACCACCGAGATCTACAGCATCTACGAAAGACTTGCTGCAAACATCAACGTGACCATCGTTGACGGCGATTACACCGCCACCACCACCCGCACTTACGCCTCCACTCTGGCTCTCAACGCAAAGGGTGAAAACTTCTCCTACTGGGCCATCAACGGCGAGATCGTCTCCAGAAACGACGAGTTCCTCTTCAGCACCCCGTCCAAGGACGTCACCATCACCGCAGTGTATGGTGAGACCGTCACCGGCGAGGCCACTGTCGCCAGCCTTGACATCGTTCTGGCCGATCCTACTGCAACCACGCCCGTTCCGAAGACCTTCTACTATCTCATGAGCCGCTCCGTCATTGAAGGCGCGACCATTAAGGAAACCGGCGTTCTCATGACCCGTAAGGGCACTGCCGCCGACCTCGTCCTCGGCACCACCAACAAGAGCGTCACTCGCGGCGTCTCCACCGCTCCCGATCATCACGACGTCGTCGGCTTCGTCAAGGATGCTGCCGGCAAGGGCGGTAAGTGGTACGTCCGCGGCTACCTGACCTACGAATTCGAAGGCCAGACCAAGACCGTGTACGCAAACGTCCTCGACATCACCATCTCCGAGACCAAGCTTGTCGCTGTGACCCACAACGTCAAGAACGAGACCACCGACTTTGCAGAAGATGCAGCCATGTACGTTAAAATGGGCGCTGACGTCGTCGCTTCTCAGGAAGTGATCAGCTACGCCGGCAGCAACTACAAGAGCAGCATGGAAGCACAGGGCTACACCGTTTACATGGGTGAGCTTCGCGGCACCGCTTCTATCCTCGACGGCAACGAGTACAACCCCATTGCCTTCAAGACTTCCAGATACGTCCAGCACAACGGCGGTACGTTCTGGCTCTCCGACACCCCGGACACCCAGTCCAAGGTGGACGGTGCGAAGTACTATCGCATCTGCACCTGGGTCGTCCTTAAGGATCGTGTGACCGGCGAATACATCCAGGTCTTCAACACGCATCTCATCTCTCCTGTCAGCGACGGCCTCAGCGATGATGCGCTGGATCAGGCTCGCTTCAAGCAGGTCAAGGCCCTTCTGTCCAAGATGGACACCATCACCCGCAACGCCCCCGGCGGCGTCAACAACATCATCCTCCTCGGCGACTTCAACGTCAACGTGAAGGATCACGGTGTGGTTGATTACGTTAGCGGCTCCGCTAAGTACCTCGGCGAATACAACGAGTGGGACGATCGTCTCCGTCTCAACCTCGCTGAGAACCTTGCGGAAGGCACCATCGGCGGCTCCACCTTCGATACCATCTTCGTTTCCGAACGCGGTATGAAGATCGAGAGCACCTATGCCGGCTCCGAGTCCGGTGGTTCCGACCACTACCCGGTCGCATCTACTTGCATCATTAAGTAAGTTTGACTGACAAATAAAAACGAGCGCCCTCGGGCGCTCGTTTTTTTGTTTGTGCGAACGGGGCGGGGGAGCAGGAAGAGGAGCTCGTCTTTTGCTTGAACGGAGCAAATGCGTTCTTTGGCGGTGGCGGCTTTTTGCACAAGTTTTTCTTTTCTTTTTTGGTTGATTTGACGAAGGGCGGAATTTAGAAAACGCTTTACTTTTTCATTCTTTTTCTGTATAATAACTTTGTATAGGTGCCCGTATCTGCGGGCATTCACAACCAATCAAACAATTGGAGGCAATTATGAACACCAAACGCATTTTGGCGCTGGTTCTCGGTATCATGATGATGCTGCCCCTGGCCCTGAACGGCTTTGCGTACTCAAGCCCGTACCAAAGTCTTCAGACCACCTCTACGGCAACGTCCAAGGTCACCATTTCCGGCTCCAGCCTGAACTTTGACCTGTTTGGTACCGCGAACGTTACCCCGGGTACCAAGACTGCCACTGCGTCCATCACGGATGAAAAGGGTGCTCTGCACCTGAACAACACCGGTACGACCAACCTGGCATACACCACCGGTAACAAGGGCTCTGCCAACACTTCGAACCAGTACAGTAACTTCGTCAGCCCGACCAACGGCATGACCTTTGATCTGTACGCGAAGTTTAAGAACCTTCCGAAGATCACCTCTTCCACCGTTATGAAGGACACCGGCGTTGTTTCCGGCAACCCTTCCAACGTGTACTTCTCCGGCTTGGTCTTCAACCTTGCTTCTGCCGAAAAGTACATGGCGGACACCTCTAAGGCCAACAACGAGTTGCAGGCCGTCTTTGCTTACTACGACAACGCAACCCTCGGCACCAACACCGTTTTGATCTTGCCGTACGGCAACCGCAACTCATTTGGAAGCGCCCCTGCCGTTTGCTACTTCTTCAACACCTCGCAATCCTCTTACGACCGTTATACCCTGACCTTTGACCCTGTTTCCAAGACCACCCAGTTCTTCATCAACGGCGTGGCACAGAAGGCCAACGGTACCGGCAGCACCACGTTTGGCAGTGTTGCACTTTGCTACCGTACAACCGCGACGGTCAACTTCCTCAACATCAACCTGAATAACGCGCAGGCCGGCGTTTCCGCCAATAACGGCACCTACAAGGCCAACGTGTTCATCGACCAGCTCAACGTCTATCCGACCGCTCTGGTCCCCAACACCACCGACTTCGGTTTCGAGGGTGACCCCGTCCCTGCCGTGGAAAATCAGCAGATGAAGGATGCCAAGGCCATCTACGACCGTTTGAATCCCGTTGCCGCAGATTACTACAACCCCACCTTCTGGAACGCATTTAAGGGTTGGATCGACTACTGCTACAACATCGTCAACAACGGCGGCGATCAAGCCACACTTGACGCTGCCTGCACCGGCACCTCCGGTAACTGGTTCATCAACCGTCTCGGTTGGAGAACCACCGCCGGCAAGGACGCCACCTCCGGTGGCAGTTCCGTGACCGTCGCGGGCACCGGCGTTGTCCTTCCCGCCGCCACCCCGATCGCGGTCAACGTGGATCGCATCGCCCTTTCTCACTCCGTGTACAACGGCACGACCGATGCATACGCCTGGACCAACTCCGCGTTCATCTGGACCAAGGCCGGCATGAGAATGAGTGACTACAAGGCCTACAACAACAATCTTAACAACGTTGCCGAATACGACGAATGGTACGCCCTCAAGTGTCTGCCCACCAAGGCGGCCGGCATTTACCGTGTCAGCGAACTCGGCAAGAACTGCGACCTTGACGTGCCCGAAGGCGGCTTCCTGGTGGTCGTGTATGCAGATGGCGGTTTCGCCAACAACATTCTGCTCAACTCCACCAAGACCTCCGATCAATTCGCCATTCGCAACTACCATGCGATCAACGCGCTCAACCTTCAGAAGGATGACTACGTAAGACTCGAAAACGTCACCCTGAACGAAGGCGCTGCCGCTACGCTTTCCACCTCCGGTACCTGGTACTGCGTGGGTGACTCCCGCATTCCTTCCGGCACCGGCAAGTCTGACTATTTCAGCAACTTTAAGACTGCCTCTTGCTTGGTGAAGGTCGATGAGACCACTTTGGTTCCCGACACCTCCATTAAGCTTACTGTCGCAGGCACCGGATCTGTCAGCGCAAAGGTTGACGGCACCGCAGTTGCC
>JAFYLE010000056.1 GCA_017537265.1 Clostridia bacterium
ACCGTCGAGAAGCTCTCCTTTGCCATCCTCTCCGACGACGCCAAGGCGATCAGCTCGGCAAACGGCATCGGCACGAAGACGGCGCAGAAGATCATCCTCGAACTCAAGGACAAGATCGCAAAGAACCCCGACTTTGCCACGGCGGCAGGTGCCGCCTTTGCCGCACCGAGCGAACAGGGCGCCGTCTCCGGCGCGCTGTCCGAAGCGGTCAGTGCCCTCGTGGTGCTGGGCTATCCGCGCGCGCAGGTGCTCAAGGCCGCGCAAAGTTTGGAGAACACAAACCTGAGTGTGGAAGACCTCATTCGCGCACTCCTGCAAAAATTCGGAGGACAGTGATATGGCAGAATTTTTCGAGACCGATTACGAAAACCGCATCGTCTCCTCCTCCTTTGCGCCCGAGGACAGTGCGGGCAACGCAGACAACGAAAACAACCTGCGTCCGAAGACGCTCTCCGAATACGTGGGTCAGGAAGTGGCAAAATCCAACCTCTCCGTCTACCTCGAAGCCGCGAAACTGCGCGGCGAGCCGATGGATCACGTCCTGCTCTACGGCCCTCCCGGACTCGGCAAGACCACGCTTGCAAACATCATTGCAAACGAGATGGGTGCGGGCTTTCGCGTGACGAGCGGCCCCGCCATTGAAAAGCCCGGCGACCTTGCCGCCCTGCTCTCCTCCTTGAACGAGGGCGACGTGCTCTTCATTGACGAGATCCACAGACTCAACCGCGCGGTGGAGGAGATCCTCTACCCCGCAATGGAAGACTTTGCACTGGACATCATCATCGGCACGGGCCCTGCCGCACGCTCCATCCGTCTTCCGCTGGAAAAATTCACCCTCATCGGTGCGACGACGAGAAGCGGACAACTCTCCGCCCCGTTGCGCGACCGCTTCGGTGTGCTTCTGCGTCTGGAGATGTACACGCCCGAAGAGCTCTGCCGCATCGTGGAACGAAGCGCCGGCATTCTGGGCATTGAGATCGAGCACGGCGGCGCAATGGAGATCGCCCGTCGCTCCCGCGGCACGCCCCGCATTGCAAACCGCCTCTTAAAGCGCGTTCGTGACTTTGCTCAAGTGCTCTCCCACGGGGTGATCACCGAAGACCTTGCCGCAGACGCACTCTCCCGTCTTGAGATCGACGCGCTCGGTCTGGACCGCATTGACCGACTGATCCTGACGTCCATCATTCAAAACTTCTCCGGCGGCCCCGTGGGTCTGGAAACACTCGGTGCGACCATCGGCGAAGAGAGCATCACTCTTGAGGACGTGTATGAGCCGTACCTGATGCAGATCGGCTTCTTAAACCGCACGCCGCGCGGCAGATGCGCGACCAAAAACGCCTACGACCACCTGGGAATTCCCTTTACGGACAAAAAAGGCAACCTGAACCAAATGACTCTGGAGGAAAACTGAAGCCGATGTTTTTATCCGACTCCTGGCGCGACTATGAACTCATTGACGCCTCCTGCGGCGAGAGACTGGAGCGCTTTGGCAAATACATCTTCGTGCGTCCCGACCCGAAGATCCTGTGGAAAAGTGAAAAGAAAGACCCGCGTTGGCGCACGGCACACGCAAAGTACTGCCGATCCAACACCGGCGGCGGTCACTGGGAGACCAAAAACGTGCCCGACGAATGGGATATTTCCTGGAAAAATCTGACCTTCACCATCCACCCGATGAATTTCAAGCACACGGGTATCTTTCCCGAACAGGCGGCAAACTGGGACTTCATCCAAAAGAAGATCCGCGCGGCCGGCCGAACTGTGAAACTCCTGAACCTCTTTGCCTACACCGGTGCGGCAACCGCCGCGGCGGCCGAGGCGGGCGCGGAGGTGGTACACGTGGACGCCGCGCGCGGCATGGTCGCCCGTGCCAAAGAAAACCTTGCCCGAAGCGGCCTCGGCGAAAAGCCCGTCCGCTTCTTTGTAGACGACTGCGAGAAGTTGGTGCAACGGGAAATCCGCCGCGGCAACCGCTACGACGCCATCGTCATGGACCCGCCCTCCTTCGGGCGCGGACCCGGCGGTGAGACCTGGAAGATCGAAAACGCGCTCTACGACTTCTTGCAACTGACGCAGAAACTGCTTTCCGACGATGCGCTCTTCGTCATCGTCAACACCTACTCCGACGGCATCACCCCCGGCAGTCTGGACACGCTCGTCAAGACCGCCTTTGCCCCCTTCGGCGGCAAGGTGACTACGGGAGAACTCACACTACCCATTACATCCTCCGGTCTGACGCTCCCCTGCGGAGCGGCAAGCCGCTGGGAAGGAGACCTTCGTTGAACAAACCCTTTCTGGTAACCGAACACCTGTCCTACACCTACCCGAACGAGGGCGGTGAGGTACACTACGCCCTGCACGATCTCTCCCTCTCGATCGAACAGGGCAGTTTCGTCGCGGTGCTCGGTCACAACGGAAGCGGAAAGAGCACGCTGGCAAAACTCTTGAACGGCATCCTCGTTCCTACGGCCGGAACGGTCATGGTGAACGGACTGGACACGAGACCGGAAGAAAACATCTTTGACATTCGCAAGACCATCGGCATGGTCTTCCAAAACCCCGACAACCAATTGGTGTCTTCCATCGTGGAGGAGGACGTGGCCTTCGGTCCCGAAAACCTCGGAATCGAACCCGCCGAGATCCGCCGCAGAGTGGACGAAGCCCTCAAGGCAGTCGGCATGGAGGACGCGAAGGATCGCGCGCCGCACACCCTCTCCGGCGGGCAAAAGCAACGCATTGCCATTGCAGGCGTGCTTGCCATGCAACCGAAGTGCATCGTCTTTGACGAATCGACGGCAATGCTGGACCCGCGCGGACGCGAAGAGATCATGCACACCATTCACCGACTGAAAAACGAACTGGGGCTGACAGTCATCCTCATCACTCACTACATGAACGAGGCAGCCGTTGCAGATCGCGTGATCGTATTGAACGAAGGCTCGCTGGTGCTTGACGGCACGCCCCGAGAAGTGTTCTCCGAAGTGGAAACGCTGTGGAAGATCGGCCTTGACGTGCCGCAAACTGCGGAGCTCTTACACCTGCTGAACCAAAACGACGCCGTTCTGAAGAGCGGACTCATCAAGGGCGGCGTTCTGGACGAGGACGAGACCCTCGCCCTTTTGGAAAAACTTCTGGGAGGTGCAAAATGAGCATTCTCTCCCTCAAAAACATCTCCTACCTCTACGGCGCAAACACCCCCTTTGAACACCTGGCCCTCGACAACGTCTCCCTCACCTTCACCGAGGGGCGCATCACGGGGCTCGTCGGTCACACGGGCAGCGGCAAGAGCACGCTTGCGATGCTCTTAAACGGCTTGGAAAAGCCGACGGCCGGCACAGTGACGCTCGACGGGACGGACATTTGGGAAAAACCGCACGAGATGCGAAAGATCCGCGCCAAAGTCGGTCTGGTCTTCCAATACCCCGAATACCAGCTCTTTGAAGAGACGGTGGAAAAGGACATTGCCTTCGGCCCGAAAAACATGGGTAAAAGCGAAGAGGAATGCCGAGAGCTCGTGCGACGCGCTGCCGACTTTACGGGAATCTCCGAAGAGATGCTTGCGCGCAGCCCCTTTGAACTCTCCGGCGGAGAACGCCGCCGCGTTGCCATTGCGGGTGTGCTTGCGATGAACACGGACGTTCTGGTACTCGACGAGCCCGCCGCGGGGTTGGACCCCAAGGGACGCGAGGACATTCTCGGCGGAGTGCGCGCCTGGCAACGCGAAAAGAACAAGACCGTCGTTCTCATTTCCCACAGCATGGAGGATATGGCGCGATACGCGGATGAACTCGCCGTGCTTAAGGACGCGCGACTCGTCATGCACGCCGCGACCTCCGAGGTCTTCAAAAAACCCGAGGTGATCGAAAGCGCAGGACTCTGCCTGCCGCAGATCACACGCATTACCAACCGCCTCAAAGCCTACGGAATTCCCGAGGGCATCACGACGCCCGAAGAGGCTGTGAGCGAAATTCTAAAGAAACTTCGATAAGGAACCGCACACCGCTATGCTCAAGGACATTACGCTCGGACAATACTTCCCCGGCAAAAGCCTGCTTCACACGCTTGACGCGCGCGTGAAGCTTGTCTGCGCGCTCGTTTACATCGTGGCGGTGTTCCTCTGCTTCAGCACGCTCTCCTACGCGGCACTTCTTCTGTTGACGCTCGGTCTCATTCTGCTTTCCAAGATCTCCGTCAAGGTCATCTTGAAAGGGCTGAAGCCCGTGGTATTTATCGCCACGTTTACCGCGATCATCAACCTCTTTTGGGTGCAGGGCACAACGCCGCTGTTCGTCCTGGGACCGATCACCGTCTATCCTGAGGGCGTAGCGGGAGCAATCTTTATGCTCATCCGCATCGTATCGCTCGTCATCGGCTCCACCCTGCTCCTCACCTACACGACCAGCCCCATGGCGCTCACCGATGCAATGGAACGGCTTTTGAGCCCTCTGAAGCTCATCAAAGTGCCCGTACACGAATTTGCCATGATGATGACCATTGCCCTGCGCTTCGTGCCGACGCTCGTCACAGAGACGGACAAGATCATCTGCGCCCAAAAAGCGCGCGGCGCCGACTTTGAATCGGGGAATCTCATTCAGCGCGCAAAGGCTCTGATTCCCGTGCTCATTCCTCTGTTTGTCAGCGCGTTTCGACGCGCGGACGAGCTTGCCGTTGCCATGGAATGCCGCTGTTACCGCGGCGGTGAAGGCAGGACCCGCATGAAAAGCCTGCACACACGCCCATCCGACTTTGCGACACTGCTGTTCTTCCTCGGCGCAGCGGTCGGCCTCTTCTTCCTCAACACGCTGTCAAACGCCCTGTGGCTCTACTGATATGAGAGTACGACTGGACCTTTCTTACGACGGCGCCGCCTTCTGCGGATTTCAGGTACAGAAAAACGCAGAGAGCGTGCAGGGCGCGCTCTGCCGTGCGCTGAAGACCCTGACAAAATGCGACGTGCCCGTTTCCGGCTGCAGCCGTACCGACGCAGGCGTGCACGCGAGAGTCTTCGTCTGTCACACGGACTTGCCTTGGGACACGCTGCCGAGTACGTTTCTCAAAAGCCTCAACGCACTTCTGCCCGACGAGATCGGCGTATTCGGTGCGATCGCAGTCGCAGACGACTTCCACGCGCGCTACAGCGCAAAACAAAAGACCTACCGCTACTACGTGGTAAACTCCCCTGCTCGCTCCCCCCTCTCCGCAGGACGCGCGCTGCAGGTATACAAGCCTCTGGCTCTTGAAAAAATGCAAGAGGCGGCAAAAAAACTGGTCGGCAAGCACGACTTTGCCGCGTTCCAAGCCGCAGGCAGTAAGGTGCGCGACACGGTGCGCACGGTGACGAAAGCCACTCTCATCAAGGAAAGCGACACGCGCTTTTACCTTGAGATCTCCGCAGACGGTTTTCTCTACCGCATGGTGCGAAACATCATGGGGACCCTGCTTGACATCGGCCTTGGCAAAGACTACGACATTTCCGAGATCCTCGCCTCCCGCGACCGCGAGAGAGCGGGACGCTGTGCACCGCCCGAGGGACTCTACCTCTGGCAAGTGGACTACGAATAAACGAGAAAGGAGCGCAAAAACATGGCAAAGCGAACCATGCAAAAAAACCATGACGTACTCGTGCACCCGTACGAGAAGGCGTCGAAGAAGCTGCGCGTTTTGAAATTTGCGCTCATCTTCGTACTCATCGCCTTCCTGCTCGGCGGACTTTTGGTGCTCAAAGACGAGTTCACCGCGGAAAATCTGCGCTTCCTTCTGCGCGACATCGGACTCTCCTCCCCCAGTCTGGGTCTGGACGCGTCCAGCCTGAACTTTGACTACGACACGAGTTTGCGCGCGGACCTCTACCACGGTGACCTGGTGCTCCTGAAACGAAGCTCGCTTGAGGTCTACTCCTTCTCCGGCTCGCGCTCCTTAAACCAAAACGTGGCCTTCTCCTCGCCCGCGCTGGTCACGGGCAACAAATACATGCTTGCCTACGACATCGGCGGTACGAACCTCGGCATCTACAACTCCTTCTCCGAACTGTACACCGAGGAGTTTGAGTACAAGCTCTTCTGCGCCGACCTTGCCGACGACGGCACCTTTGCCGTGGTGACGGGCGAAAAGGGCTTCCACAGCGCGCTGTACGTCTACAACAACGAATTTGAACGCACCTTCCGCTACGCCACCGCCGACCGCGTGGTCTACGACGTGGCCGTGTGCCGCGAAAAACCGCACTTGGTCGCGCTATGTGCCGTGCGCAGCGAAAACGGCGACTACTTGAGCGAGATCCTGCTCTTTGACACCACGCGCGCCGAAGTGAAGAAAACGTGGTCCTTCCCTTCCGAGATGCCGCTTGAGATCCAATTTGAAAAAGAAAACGCTCTCTCGTTCATCACGGACGCGGGTCTGCACATCCTAAATCCAAACACGGACAAGAACACGACGCACGCCTACGCCGAAAACGACCTTGCCCTCTTCTTCACACAGGAACAATACGCGGTACTCTTGAAAAACTCCGGCATCATCGGCTCCACCTTGACGGTGGACGTGATCGACACGAACAACCCGAGTGAAAAACGCTCCTTTGACCTAAACAGTCAGGTGCTTGACGTGGCCCTCGGCGAGCACGACCTGTACCTGCTCTCCCACGACAGTCTCTCCGTCTTCTCCCTGTCCTCCGGCACTCTGAAGACGCACAAACTCCAACACGAATACAAAGAGATCCTCCCCCTCTCCGGCGGGCGCGTTGCCTTCGTCGGGGAAGGCTCGGTCTCTATTTACATGGTGGGTTAAGTCCCAAAACAAGAAAGGAATACCCATGAACACAGCAAACCTCATTGTAGATCTGGTACTTTTTTGCATCCTCGCGCTCTGCGCCTTCCTCGGTTACAAAAAAGGCGCGCTTGCCACGCTGATCTCCCTTGTGGGCGGCATTGCGGCGCTGTTCGTTGCGCTCTTGCTCGCCTCCCCCATCTCCGCACTCCTTGCCGAGTCGTGGGTGGAGCCCGCGTTGACTGCGCCCATTCGCGACACGATCACGTCCTTTGCCGCAGAGAACGGCGGATTGAACGCGCTTCTGGAAAACCCGCCCGCTGCCCTCGGTGCGGTGTTTGAGACCTTTGGTCTGGACACGCAAAGCATGCTCGCCTCCTCGGCAGACGCGATCGCCGCGGCGATTGCAAAGCCTGCCGCCGCGATGGTCTGCTACGCCGCGGTCTTCCTCGTGCTGCTCGTGGTGCTGCTCATTGCCGTGCGCATCCTCATCAGCCTTGCCAAGAAGTTCAACCGCATTCCGCTGCTCGGCGGGGCAAACAAACTGCTCGGCCTTGCCATCGGCCTTTTGCAGGGCTTGATCTTCGCCTGCTGTGCGGTAAGCATCTTCCACATGTTGTTGCCCTACATCTCTCTGGGCGACGGCTCGCTGTTTTCCTCCTTTGCTGCAGACGGTACCTTCCTGTACCGACCGCTGTCGCAAATCAACCTCATCCAACTCGTCAGTGAATACTTAATGGGAGCAAACAAATGAACCTCTTTCAAAAACGTTACATTCCAAACTACCTCTCTTTTTTGAGACTCCTGCTCGTGCCGGTGTACCTGTGGATCTTCTTTGCCGTCTCCAAGCCGCTGTCCGCCGTCGTGCTCATCGTCTGTGCGCTGACCGATGCGCTGGACGGTCACCTCGCCAGAAAGAACGGCTGGATCACCGACCTCGGCAAACTCCTGGATCCTCTTGCCGACAAGCTTGCCAGCATGGGCGCGCTCGTGGCGCTGTCCATGGCGGAGCTCTTGCCGTGGTGGATCACCTCCCTTGCCATTTTGAAAGAAGTGGTGATGATCGTCGGCGCAGCCTTCATCCTCGGCAAAAAGAAGATCGTGGTCGCAAGCGTCTGGTACGGCAAGCTTGCCACCGTGCTCTTCTACGTTGTGGTGCTTGCCCTGCACTTTTTCCCGACGATGCACCCCGTTCTGATGACCGTCCTGCACTGGACGCTCTTCCTCTCCATGGCGGGTGCGGCTCTGCTTTACCTCTTCCATTACGTAAGAAATCTACCTGAAAAGGAAAACGCATAAATGTTACAAAAAACCTGTTCCCGATGCGGCGAAGTGCGCCCCATCGTGGTGTTCGTCAACCGCATCAACGCGGGAAAAGTGGAAGGCGTGGACGGCTACTGTCTGCGCTGTGCTCGCGAACTGAAGATCGAACCCATCTCCTCCCAGCTCGACCGCATGGGACTGTCCGACGAGGACATTGAAGAGATGGAAAACCAAATGCAAGGCCTCATGCAGGGCTCGGACAGCGAATTCGGCTCCGACGACGAAGGCCATGCACCTGCCTTTGACCTCGGACGACTGCTCTCCGGCATGATGCCCATGAACCCGCCGCAAAAAGACGGCGAGACCCCCTCCCTCCACGAGGACGGAAAGGGCGAAAAAAAGTCCAAGAAGGCACAGAAAAAGGAAGAAGACGAGCGCAAGTACTTAAACCAGTTCTGCCTCGATCTGACCCGCCGTGCGCGGGAAGGAATGCTGGACCCCGTCATCGGCCGCGAAACGGAGCTTGCGCGCGTGATCCAAATCCTCTCCCGCCGCACCAAGAACAACCCCTGTCTCATCGGTGAGC
>JAFYLE010000057.1 GCA_017537265.1 Clostridia bacterium
CCTTTGCAGGCTATAGTGCCTTCTCCAAGATCCTGCTCTCCTTTACGATGCTCCTCGGCAGACTCGAGATCCTTCCCGTGTTCATCCTGTTCAGCCCGAAGACATGGAAACGGAATTAAGAAATCGAACAAAGCAGGCGTGTGCCATTTTGGCACACGCCTGCTTTTTGCATTAAACGCTCTGCGGCGAAAATGCGAGCTTGTCGATCTGTGAACGGGAAATGCTTAACGAAAGTCGAACCTTAATTTCACCAACGGCTTGCCGTTGTATATCATCAAGCCGCAGGGAAGGTTATACACGCTTTCGCGTGATGAGATACAAGGGCGGTGTTGCCGCCCTTGATGATATACCGACTTACGTCGGATGATATAGCCGAAGAGAGCCGAACCCATAAGGTTTGGGTCGGCATAAATCTCCGCATACGTCAGAGAAATTTGCTCGGAATATCCTATATTCCTTCGTAAATTTTCTTCGTCTACGAAAATTTCTGTCCGACCGAAACTGCAAGGCACCTATCGGCGAGCGGATTCTCGATGATTTTTGTCGAAGATCGGCGAAGCAAGGTAAGACCTTGCGAGACGATATTCGGCGGAAAGCGCGGAAATGCGCCGTCGAGAGGCTTACGGGTTCGGCTCTCTTCGGCTATAGGTGAAGAAAAGCAGAGACCGCAGAAAGAGAGGTAGGGTCCAATGGGCCGAGCACGGCAGGCTTCACCGAAGCACACGGAGGCGTGCATCCCGAAGCATAAGCGTCGTAACGCACAAGCGAAGGAAGATAAAAGAGGGGACTGCACCGAGCAACGATACGGTAGAAGCCACGCACCCGACGGCGATTACGGAAAAGCGGAGGAAGCTTCCACGGAAAGAAGGCACGGAAGCGCTTTACGAAAACGCCCACGGAAATGAAAATCCGCAGAAAGCGAGGATAACCAAAGGATGTTAGATACGAAGAACGAGCAGAAATGACCCTTGACCGATGAGACGGTCAAGGGTCATTTCTTTTTTTGCATTAAACGCCGTGCGTACGGAAAAAGCTCTCCATTTGCGTCTTATCCAGACTCTTTTTCTCCGAAAGAAGCGCCGAAAGTGCCGAAAGCGCCGTCATGTGCGTCTGCAAAAGCTCCGTGGCACGGGTATACTGCGCACGAATCAGAGCCTCCGCCTCGGAAAAATCGTCGTCACGGACGAAGAAATGCTCGCCCATCGCGTAATCCGAAAGCGCGCGGCGCACGAAATACTTCGCCTTCTCGACGTCCGAGCTTGCCCCCGTGTTCAGTCCGCAGCCTTCGCCGTAGACCAGAATTTCGGCGGCTCTGCCCGCAAGACAGCGGCATACCACATCCATCAGCTCCGAACGGGTCTAGCTGACGCGACCCTCGTCGGACGCGCTTTCCAAAAAGCCGCCGTAGCTGCCGCGCGAAACGACGGTAAGGAAGGTCGGCGTCGTGCCGCACAGACGCGCGACGAGCGCATGTCCCGCCTCGTGGCAGGCAGTCTGCTCAAGAGCCCCCTTGTCCATCCCGTTGACCTCGCCGAAGCGGAAGCCGTCAAGCGTATCCATGTAAAGCTCCGAGGTCGGCGTACCGTCGCCGACGGCGCGCGCAAACTGCGCCGTCATCATATCGAGATCGGCGTTGCTCATGCCGCCCGTCCTCTCCGCCATATTGCGAAGGATCTGCTCCTCGCCCTCGCCAAAGGAAAGACCGTGCTTTCCTAGGCATAGCTTAAGCAGGGCGTACCTGTCCTCGGTATCGGGGAGCGGAACAAGGATCTTACGGTCAAAGCGACGCACGAAGGCAGGGTCA
>JAFYLE010000058.1 GCA_017537265.1 Clostridia bacterium
AGCGATTTTGCATACGCAACCGCCTCTCGCGCGGCGGAAAGCACCTCTTGTCGGCTCATTTTGAGTTTGTGCTCCATGTGGAGCGCGGACGTGGACAAAAAGACGTGGATCCTGCCGCGCGCGGCAGAGGCAAGCGCCTCGGCGGCGGCGTCGATGTCCGCGCGGGTAGCGCGAGCAAGGCTCGTCACGACGGCCTTGTCCCCCACGGCACGGCAGACCTCCTGCACCGCGCGCATGTCCCCGGGACTTGCCGCGGCAAAGCCCGCCTCAATGGCGTCCACCTTGGCGCGCACGAGCGCGCGGGCGATCTCCACCTTTTGCGAGACGGTAAAGTTCACGCCGGGCGTCTGATCCCCGTCGCGAAGCGTGGTGTCGTGGAAGATGAGTTTTTTCATAAATTCGTCAAACCTCAAGATATGTCTGTGCAGAGAGCGCGTCGCGGGAATTGGCGCTCCCGCTTCCGTGCAGGGTAATGGAAAGAAGCGTGTCGGAGGTGTCTGTCAAAAATACGTAAAGCGTCACGTAATCGGTGCCGAGCACGAAGTCCAGATCGTCGAACGCCACTCGGGTGAAAAGATACCCGCGGTGCTCCTCGCTGACCGTGTGCATAATGGCGGTGTTGGCGTACTTCTCGCGCCCGTCCTTGTCAATGACGCGCACGACGTAGGAAAGCGTGGGGTTGCCGCGACGGTTGAATTCGGGATAATGGCGCAGATTTTGCCGCATGGTGAACTGCAGAAGTCCCGCGCCGTCAAAGTAGTCCACGTGGGTCACCTGCAGGTGGCCGAGCTCGTCCGTAGTGGCGTTTTGCGCGTACAAATGGTAGAGCCGTGCGCCCTGTGCGCGCTTGTTGCGCGTGGAAAAAGAAGAAAAAGACGCGGGCTTTGGCAAGCACAGCGCGGAAGACGCCAGATCGCGCCCGCCCCGCTCTGACAAAAGGATCTTACTCGAGAGCGCAATGTCACAGCTGACCGTGGCGCGCACGATGAGGATCACGTTGATCACAAGCACCAGCACGGCGCCAAGCACGCGGCGAATGCGCGTGACAAGCGGCACTTCCACGAGGTTGTAGTTGTCATCTACCTGCACGCGGCGAAGGAAGGCGGGCAGTTTCATTCAATGTCCCCGCTCTTTGCCTTCATTTCCAGGTACTCCTCGCGGGTGATGCGAAGCTCACGCGGCTTGGCGCCATTGTGCGGGCCGACGATGCCGCGCTCCTCCATGGAGTCGATCAGGCGCGCCGCACGGGCGTAGCCGACGGAGAGACGGCGTTGGAGAAGGCTCGTGGCGATGCCGCCGTTGTCAAGGGCAAGTTCCACCGCGCGGAAGAAGAGATCGTCGCCGTCCTGATCGGAGAGCGAGGAGCCGCCCTCGGAGGCTGCGGAAGAGGCGCCTCCCTTCTTTTTGTCGCACTTTTCGGCCTCTTTTTCAATGTCCGCCATGGTCTCTTCGCTGTACGAGGCCTCGCCGGATTGCTTCAAGAATTCCACCACGCTTCTCACCTCGTCCTCAGAGACGAACGCGCCCTGTACACGGATCGGCTTGGTCGCGCCGATAGGGGCGTAGAGCATGTCGCCGTAGCCAAGCAGTTTTTCCGCGCCGGCAGAGTCCAAAATGGTGCGGCTGTCGATCTGACTTGCCACGGTGAAGGCGATGCGGCTGGGAATGTTGGACTTGATCAGACCCGTGATGACGTCCACGCTCGGACGCTGGGTGCCGAGCACCAAGTGAATGCCCGCGGCACGCGCCTTTTGCGCCAGACGGCAAATGGCAGTCTCCACGCTGTCGCGCGCGGCAAGCATGAGGTCGGCAAGCTCGTCGATGACGATGACGATGTGCGGCATCGTCTCTTCTTCCTGCTCCGCGGCGATCTTATTGTAGGCCTGAATGTTACGCACGTTCTTCTCGCTGATGGCGGCGTAGCGGCGTTCCATCTCGTTGACCGCCCAGTTGAGGGCGCCCGCCGCCTTCTTGGAGTCGCAGACCACGGGGACCAAAAGGTGGGCGATGCCGTTGTAGCCGGTGAGCTCCACGCTCTTGGGGTCGATGAGGATCAGCTTGACCTCGTCGGGACGCGCCTTGTAGAGAATGCTGGTCAAGAACGAGTTGATGCACACACTCTTGCCGCTGCCGGTGGCGCCGGCAATGAGAAGGTGCGGCATTTTGGCAATGTTGCAGAACACGTGCTCACCCGCGACGTCCATGCCGAGGCAGGCGACGAGGGGGCTTGCTTCCTTCTTAAAGGCGGGGTCCTCCAACAGCTCGCGGATACCGACGGTGGAGACGGTCTTGTTCGGCACCTCGATGCCGACGGCCTCTCTGCCGGGAATGGGCGCCTCAATGCGCACGTCACGCGCGGCAAGGCGCAAGGCAATGTCCTCGGAAAGACCCGCGATGGTCTTCACGCGCACACCGACCTCCGGCTGCAGCTCGTAACGGGTGACCGTCGGGCCTTGGGAAATACCGATCAGGGAGGTGTCCACGTGGAAGGTCTTTAAGGTATTGACGAGCTTTTCCGCAGTCTCACGGCACTCGCGCAGGCTGTCCGCCTTGCGCACCTTGACGTCGGAGAGCAGGGAGAGCGGCGGGAAACGGTAGGTCGGGGCGCGCTTGACGGCAGGCTTTTTCTCCTGTTTTTCCGTCTGCAAGTCCACCTCCGCGCCGAAGGCCTCGGCGTCGGCAAAGGGCGCCTCGTCCTCTTCCTCCTCCTCGTCGTCGGAGAATTTCTTGAGTGCCTGCGGGTCGTCTTTTTGTCCGAACACGTCCTGCACCGCGCCCGTCAGGGTGTTGGCGCGGCGGGGGTTCAGTTCGGTAATGTCTTCACACTCCAGATCCGTCCCGCGCTCGGAAAGCGGGATCTCCAGATCCTCCTCTTCGGGGGCGTTGTCCTCCAGAACGGGGTCGGACTCCGCTTCCTCTGGCAGGTATTTCTGCGCGCGGCCGCGCAGTTTCTTGGGTTCGGGCACGCTCTCCTCTTCGGCGTACACTTCCCCTTCCTCGGCCTCGCCCGCCTCTTGGTAGGCGCGGACGCGTTCACGGTTTTCCGCCCACTTTGCACGCAAGGCAGAAAACAGCTCGCCCGGAGTCTTGCCGAGCAAAAAGCTGCCGGAAAACAGAAGGACGATCGCGCAGACGATGCCCGTCAACGCGCGCTCCATAACACCGATGAGGGCGTTTGCGACCAGAGAGCCGACCGCGCCGCCGGAGGCAAGCGCCTTGCCCGTCTCAAACAGCGTGCCGACGGAGAAGCTGTGTGCAACCTCCTCGGTGGCAAACACGCCGCAAAACGCGGAGAAAAAGACCAAAAAGAGCGTGGAAAACACCGCCTTGAAGCCGCGAATGCCGTTTTGCGCGTCACGGTTCCAGAAGATCGCAACGTTCAGAAGCAGCACCGGCAAGAGCCAACCGCCCACGCCGAAGAGCCCCAGACAAAGGTCGCTGAAAAACGGCCCGACGACACCGGTGGAGTCGCGGAAAATGAGCGCGACGAAGAGCAATACGCCCAGAGCGCCGAGCGCCCACGGGAGTACCCCTTCCCAAGCCGTGCCGCGGCGCATGGATCTTACCATCTTCGCCTGCTTTGCGGACACGGTCTCCTTCTTATTGGTCGTTTTTTTCTTTCGATTTGCCATGTTCAAACTGTCCTCAATTTATTCTTTACAAAAAACGTTATGCATCAATCTTTTTTCGGCGGGGTGCCTCGGGTCTGTCCCCAACCGGTAATGAGATACTTCGAGGTGGTAAGCTCGGCGAGCCCCATTGGGCCGCGGGCGTGCAATTTCTGCGTGGAGATCCCGATCTCCGCGCCGAAGCCGAATTCTTCCCCGTCGGTAAAGCGCGAGGAGGCGTTGACGTACACGCAGGCGGCGTCCACTTCGTTTTGGAACTCGTGTGCCGCGTCAAAAGAATTGGTGATGATCGTCTCCGAGTGGCGGGTGCCGTAGCGGTCGATGTGTGCGATCGCCTCGCGCTCGCTCTCCACCACGCGCGCACTCAAAACAAGGTCGTTGTACTCGGTGGCGTAGTCGTCCTCGGTGACGGGGGAAAAGGCGTCGCAAAGCTTCACACACGTTTCACAGCCGCGAAGCGTCACGCCGAAGGCGGAAAGTGCCTTTGCCGCGCGGGGCAAAAACTCGGCGGCGACTTTTTCGTGCACCAAAAGGTGCTCCACGGCGTTGCACACGCTCGGACGGGAGACCTTGGCGTTGACGAGCACGTCCTCTGCCACGGCAAGATCCGCGTCCTCGTGCACGTAAAGATGGCAGTTGCCCGCGCCCGTCTCAATGACCGGCACGCGCGCATTCTCCTTCACGAAGCGGATCAGTCCCGCGCCGCCGCGCGGAATGACGGCGTCCACGCCGTCCTGCAGGGTGAGCAAGGCGTTGGTGTACGCGCGGTCCGCAGACTCGATGAGGTGGATCACCCCTCCGGGCAAGCCCTCTTCGCGCAGGGCGGCACGCAGGGCAGACAGCACGGCGCGATTGGTATTCAGCGCCTCTTTTCCGCCGCGCAAAATAACGGCGTTGCCGCTTTTGAAGCAAAGACACGCCGCGTCGCTCGTCACGTTGGGGCGCGCCTCGTAAATGATGCCGATCACGCCGAGCGGCACGCGAGTCTTGGTGATCTTCATGCCGTTTGCATGCTTCCAGCCCTCGCTTTGGCCGATCGGATCGGGCAGGGCGACGAGCTTCTCAATGCCGCGCGCCATGCCTTCGATGCGCTCGGCGGAAAGCGCGAGACGGTCGAGCATGGCGGCGGAAAGGCCGCTCTGCTTCCCCGCCTTTAAGTCCTCGGCGTTCTCCGCGAGGATCGCTTCCGCATGGGTGCGCAAAGACGCCGCCATGGCACAGAGAGCGCGGTTTTTGCGCTCGGAAGACAGCCGTGCAAGCACGCGAGAATCTGCGCGCGCACGGGAAACGATCTTTTCAAGTTCTTGGTAAATCTCTTGCATTATGCGTCAACCTTTTCTTTGACGTTTGCCACGTTGTTGTTTTCGAAATAGCCCGTGAAGGTCTTGGGCTCGTCGGGATTGGCTTCGCTGGGCCAGGTGTAAACGCCCTCTTCGCCGTGGACGTAACTGCCGTCTTCGGCGACGACGAACTCGCCGTTTTCATCCAGCAGGCGGGTGTCGATCTTGTTGTTGATAAAGCCGCCCTTGTAGGTCTCGCCGTTTGCCCAGGTGTACTCACCGTAGCCGGTACGCACGTCGTTTACGTACGTGCCGCGGTAACTGTCGCCGCTGGCAAAACGGTACAAGCCCTCGCCGTGCTTGAGGTCGGCGACGTACTGACCCTCGTAAGTCGCGCCGTCCGCGGCGGTGTAGAAGCCTTGGCCGTGCTTCAAGTTGTCCTTGAATTCACCGACGTAGGTCGCGCCGCTCTTCCAGGTGTAGGTTCCCTGCCCTTCACGGCGGCCGCTGACAAGGTCGCCCTCGTACACGTCGCCGTTGGCAAAGATGTGCTTGCCCGTGCCGTGCGGCTCGTTGTCGGAAAACTCGCCCTCGTACACGTCGCCCGTGAGTTTCGTCACGAGACGGCCCGTGCCGTGGCGCAAAAAGTCCTTGAGGTCGCCGACGTAGGCGTCGCCGTTTTTATACGTCAGCGTGCGCGTCTCCGCGTCGTACTCGGCGGTGTTGCCGTCGGTGAAATACACCGTGCCGACGATGGGCGAGTTGCCCGCGCAACGGCCGATGAACTTGGTGCCGTTGGAATACACGAGGTAGCGCATGCCGAGCGAGAAATACACGTACAGCACCGTTGCCACGACGAGCAAAACAGCCACGGCAAAGATGATCGCGATGGGGCGCACGTGACGGCGGGCACGGAGCTTCACCTCTCGCTCAATGCGTTCCTCTCCCGCGCGCTTTGCGCGCTCTTCGCGGGTCGGCTTGGCTTTCGGGGCTTTGGGTTCTCTGGTTTTGTTCATAAGGACTCCTTGTTTTAAGGCTTGGTTATTGCACGAACAGATTGGGGAAAGCGGCGACGAGCACGCACACCAAGACCGCCAGAACGAGGGCGGTCGCCGTCACCACGACGGGTGCGACGATGCTCTGGTCGTCGGAGTAGATGCCGCGCGCCTTTGTCTCTTTCTCCGCAGGAATGTAAAAGCGCAGGACCGCGAGGTCTTCGGGATTGGGCAGGGCGCTGCCGCGGCGGCGCGGATGCGGGCGCTCCCCAAGCACCGTGACGATGCGGGAGAGCGAGCCGCCGAGAAGCGCGTGTTCGTACGCGGCCGTCGGAGCGATGTCCAGTTCCGCAAACGTCTTTGCCGTCTCGGGATTGAAGGCGCCCGAGGCAAGCAGGGCGCGCACAAATTTACCCAGCACGCTCTTGTGGTAGTACGTATAGAAGGCAAAGATGCCCGCTGCCAGCGCAAACGCGCCGAAGACCCAGCGAATGTCAAAGGTGTCGAACATGTATTACTCCCCGATGACGGAAATGCCGCCGAGATAAGGACGCAGTGCTTCGGGGACCGTAACGGTGCCGTCCGCGTTCTGGAAGTTCTCCAGCACCGCGGCGGTGGTACGGCCGGCGGCAAGGCCGCTGCCGTTCAAGGTATGGACGTGGCGGGTCTTGTCCGCGGCGTCGTTCTTAAAGCGAATGTCCGCGCGGCGCGCCTGGAAGTCCAGGAAGTTCGAGCAGGAGGAGATCTCCACGTATCTGCCGTAGGAGGGCATCCAGACCTCAAGGTCGTAGGTGATGGCGGAAGAGAAGCCCACGTCACCGGTGGAGAGCATCACCACGCGGTACGGCAGACCGAGGATCTCCAGACACTCGGCGGCGTCGCGGGTGAGGCGGTCGAGCTCGTCCATGGAGGTCTCCGGCGAGGCGAACTTCACGAGTTCCACCTTGTTGAACTGGTGCTGACGGATCAGACCGCGGGTGTCGCGGCCGGCACTTCCCGCCTCTGCACGGAAGCAGGCGGAGTAAGCGCAGTAGGACAGCGGCAGACGGTCGCCCGCGAGAATCTCTTCGCGGTGCATGTTGGTCACGGGCACCTCGGCGGTGGGAATGAGGAAGTAGTCCGTTCCCTCCACCTTGAAGGCCTGATCTTCAAACTTGGGAAGTTGGCCCGTACCGGTCATGGACGCGCGGTTTGCCATGAAGGGGGGCTGAATTTCGGTGTAGCCCTGACGTGCGTGCAGATCCAGGAAGAAGTTGACGATGGCGCGCTCCAGACGGGCGCCGAGGCCCTTATAGAAGTGGAAGCGTGCGCCGGTCACCTTTGCGGCGGCCTCGGGATCGAGAATGCCGAGGTCACGGCCGATGTCCCAATGCGCCTTGGGCTCAAAGTCGAATTCACGCGGAGTGCCCCAGCGGGAGACTTCCACGTTTGCGCTGTCGTCCGGACCCACGGGCAGAGAGTCGTGCGGCAGGTTCGGCAGGGTGAGAATGAGGGTGCGCAGTTTTTCTTCCACGGTCGCCTTCTCCTCGTCGAGTGCCTTCACGGCGGCGCCGAGCTCCTTCATTTCCGCGAAGGTCGCGGCAAGGTCCTTGCCCTCCTTCTTCAAGATCGGCACCTGCTTGGAGACGGCGTTCTGCGCGGCTTTTTTCGCCTCGCTCTCGCTGATGAGCTCACGGCGGCGTGCATCCAGCGCAAGCACTTCGTCCACGGTCTCGGCAAACGCACCGCCGCGGGCGGCAAGGCGTTCTTTGACGTATTCGGTATTTTCTTTGATGAATTTGATGTCCAGCATTGTTGTGTCCTCTTTTTATCTTAAAAAATAATTTTTTCAGGGTACTTTGTTATTCGCTGAGCAAAAACTCTTCCCCGCACAGCGCGGTGATGAGCTCCTCCAAATCTGCGGTGGACTTGTAGGAGAGCACGAGCTTGCCGCCGCTTCCCTCTTTGGCGGCCTGAATGGCAACCTTGTGGCCGATGCGGCGCGACATGCGCTCCTCCAACGCCTTGCGGTACGTCTCCTTGGCGCGGTCCTCCGAGGCGGGCGCGGGAGAGACGAGCTTCTTGGCCTCTTTTTCCGCGTCGCGCACGGAAAGCTTCTCGCTGAGGATGCGCGCGGCAAGATGCAGTTTCATGTCGTCCGTCGGCAGGGACAGAAGCGCCCTTGCGTGCCCCGCGGACAAGCTGTTGTCCTCCAGCAAGGCAAGGATCTTCTGCGGCAGCTTCAACAGACGCAAGGAGTTTGCCACGGCGGCGCGGCTTTTACCCACGCGCTCCGCCGCCTGCTCCTGCGTCAAGCGGAAGGTGGACGTCAGGCGCAAGAAGCCTCGCGCCTCGTCAATGGGGTTGAGGTTCTCCCTCTGCAAGTTTTCAATCAGCGCGACTTCTGCCGCCTCCAGCACGTCCATATCACGAATAATGACAGGAAATGTTTTCATTCCGCACATTTTTCCCGCACGGAAACGGCGCTCACCCGCCACGATGCGGTAGGTGCCGTTCTTGTCGGGGCGAACGAGCAGAGGCTGAATGATGCCGTGCGCGCGAATAGACGCGGCAAGGTCCTCCAGCGGTTCGGATTCAAAGACGGTACGGTTCTGATTCTCGTCCGGAAGGATGAGTGCGGCGGAAAGCTGTGTCACGCGGTCGCCGCGGTCGGTGGAATTGTCGGAAAACAGGGCGTCGAGGCCGCGTCCGAGTCCGGTCTGTTTCATCGGCTTTGTCCTTTCTCAAGTCGTCTGATGATCTCCTGCGCGATCTCCGCATAGGCGAGGCCGCCCTTGGAGTATCGGTCGTAGTAGCAAATGGGTTTGCCGTGGCTCGGCGCCTCGGACAGACGCACGGAGCGCGGCACGGTATTTTTGAACACCTTGCCCTCAAAGTGGCGGCGAATCTCGCGCGCGACTTGGTGGGAGAGGTTGAGTCTGCCGTCAAACATGGTCAAGATCACCCCCGCGATCTCCAAACGCGGGTTGTAGGTGCGGCGCACGTTGCGAATGGTAAAGGACAGCTGGCTGAGCCCCTCCAGCGCGAAATACTCGCACTGCATGGGCACGATCACGTGGTCGGCGGCAACGAGGGCGTTGAGCGTGACCAAGCCCAAAGACGGCGGACAGTCGATGATGACGTAGTCAAAGGCGCTCGCCACGGGCAAAAGGGCCGCAGACAGCAGACTTTCGCGGTGATCGCGGGAGGCGATCTCCAATTCCGCGCCGGCAAGGTCCATGGTGGACGGCACCGCCCAGAGATTTCGGAACGCGGTCTGCTGAATGGCAGACGACATCGGCACGGTGCCCACGAGCACGTCGTAGAGCGAAACGCCGTCGTTCTTGGAGAGTCCCACGCCGCCGGTGCAGTTGCCCTGCGGATCAGCGTCAATGAGCAACACGCGGCGCGAACAAAGGCCGAGGGCCGCCGCCACGTTGATGGCAGAGGTCGTCTTGCCGACGCCGCCTTTTTGGTTTGCAAAAGCTAAAATGGTTGCCACAGTCAAAGTTCCTTTCCAAAAAATGCGCAACGCGCACAGAGAGCGATACTAAGTTACTGTGAAGTATAGCAAAAAAGCACTTTTCTGTCAATACGCGCGCGTACGCGTATATATACGCGTACGCGTAACATACGCGAGCGTATTTAAGGAGAAAACCGCCGAAAAGTGGCGCGCTGACAGGTTTTTTGCCAATTACACTTCCCTTCCCCGCACCACATGTTCCACAGCAACAATACGTCCACCACAAGATATGGACAGAGAAAGCGTGTTTTCAGACAAAAAGGGGCATTTGGGCGCACAAGATGTAGAAAAAGGGGGGGCAGGCTGCCCACAAGATATAGACGGAGGCGCGGGCAAAAATTTTTTGTGTTTACGGCGTTTTACCCCCAAAACGCGGCCGAGCAAACGAGATTGTTTCACGTGAAACACTCTTGTTTGCCGTTCAAGCAAACCGAGAAAGACTGTTTCACGTGAAACATCGGAAAAGAAACAAGGCGGGACAAACGGCACTTTTTTGCGCACAAGGCCGCAAAAACGGCACAAAACCAAAGCGAATTCCCCGTTTTACGCCGCGCGGGACACTTCCTCGGCAGAAACAAGCACACAATCCGCAGAAATAGGCAAACGAATGTGGTACACGAGTTCCCGCTCGCGGCGCACTTTTTGGATCTCCACGCAGACGCCCGCATCGCGTCCTTGGCAGACGGCGCGCTCAATGGAGTTGGCGATCAGGCGCGCATCGCGCACGATGCCGCGCTTTTTTTGACCGTCGGCGGCGGGCGCGGCGGCAGGGGAGTCCTCCTCCAAAAAGAGGGAAATGTCGCGGCGCGGCGCGCTGTTTGGCTCTTCGGGGCAGGGGATCGGGAGGCGCGAACAAAGGTCTTTTGCGCTCACGCAAAGGCGCGCGGCGGCAGAAAAAAGAAGCGCGGTGTCCTGCGGGGCACGCTGGAAATTCTCGCAAAGCGAATAGAGTGCACCGTCGCGCGAGTCGGGGAAGACCAGGCAGGGAACGCGCTTTAAAAAGAGCGCGCGACAAGCCAAAAAGCGGCGATAACCGAACAAAAGCTCGTAGCGGGCGGGAAAGCCCGCCTTTCGGCAGACGCCGATGGGCTGCAAAAGTCCGTGGCGTCGCACACTTTCAGCAAGGAGCATCACCTCCTCGTGCGGCGCGGGCGCGACGGCAAAAGGCGCGGGCACGATGGCAGAGAGCGGCAGGCATTTCAGGCGAGGGGAGGGAAGCGTGGCGCGAGGGCGAAGAGAGTCGTGTTTCATGATTTGTCTCCTTATGTAGGGTGTGTTTCGGACACCAATAGTTTGACAGAAAACACGCAAAAAGGCTGTCGTAAGCTCGTGTCGAAAAACAGAAAAAGCCCCGAAGTATCGGGGCTTTTTGAGCATTTTTGGTTTAAATTTGTCGGCTTTAGAAAAAGACGGGCACGCCGGAGAGGAAGGGAAGCGGCGCAAGGGGGAGAATGCCCGCAGACACAAGCCAGATAAACACGGCGCCGAGGATCAGCGCGAAGAGCAAGGAGAAAAGCAACACCAAAAGATACCCGCGCGCAAAGCTCGCCTTCTGTTTTTTGCGGCAACCGCCGCAGGCAAAGACAACGGCAAAGATAAAGCCGATGATCGGGACGGCAAAGAGAAGCAGCACACCGAAAACGTTCCACGCGCTCATGGGAGCGTAGGTCTTGTCGAGCAGGCGGCGATACGCCTTGGAATCGGGCGTCTTTTTCTCCTCAAAGAGCGCATTGTACTGCGCAGCAGGGGTGGAAACGGGCGTTTCGGGCACGGCGACCTGCTTCACGTTCTGCGGCGGGACGTAGGCGGCAGGCTCCGCCACGGGCGGCTCAAAGGCAGGCGCAAACTTGGGCGCATAGGCCTCCTCGCTTGCCGCAGATTCCTCCGAGGCGGCGGGGGCGGCGGGCTCTTCCGAGGCGGGAGAGGAGGCAGGCTCCCCCGAGGCGGCGGGGGAGAGCGTCTCTTCCGCGACGGCGGAGAACACGGCGGCGGTCGCCTCCTCCAACTCCTTGGAGCGGCGCTTGAGTTCACAGACGGCGCAAGGCTCGTCCTTGAGGGCAGGGTTGTTGCAGACGGGGCAAAGGATGTATTCGGGCATGATAACTCCTCCGATCGGTCAAGTTTTGTGCGGTATGTAGGGCGCAAGCACCATCTTACAGGAGCGCGCGCGGGGAATTTGTCGTCTCTTGCGATTTGCCATTTTTTGGCAAAATTCGACAAGATCGCACGGTGGGGCAAAGCGGCCGCCGTACAAAATGCTCTATATATAATAATATAGAAAAGATTTCTTTTACATTTGTATTGTACCGCAGAGAGCGTGCAAATGTCAACGAAGAGTTTTTGCCCGCCCGCCAAGCGGGGCACAGAGCAGAAAAGCGCAGACGCCAACGGAGGGTTTTTGCCCGCCCGCCAAGCGGGGAAAAGGGCAGAGAAGCGCAAATGTCAACGAAGAGTTTTTGCCCGCCCGCCAAGCATGGCACAGAGCAGAAAAGCGCAGATGCCAACGGAGAGTTTTTGCCCGCCCGCCAAGCGGGGCAAAGGGCAGGGAAGCGCAGGTGCCAACGAAGAGCTTTTGCCCGCCCACAAAGCATGGCAAAGGGCAGGGAAGGGCAAACGCGCCGAAAAACGACAAGGCACCCGCCTCGGCGGAAAAACCGGAAAATTTCGGCAGACACCCCCCGGCTGCTGCGTTTTAAAATTTATACCCGCGTATCCCCCCATGGCACCACGTTTATCCTGTAAGGATAAAATTTGCCGAAAAAGCACGCAAAAGCGCCCGCGCGCCGCGCAAAAAATGTTGCAATTTAAAAAAAGGTATGCTATATTTTATATAACTACTAAAGATTAAACTGCGGAGGATTGCTTTGGACTTTTCCCTGAACGCTTTTGTGTCCCAGGTTTTGGCAAGCCCGGTGCTTCTCATATCCGTTCTGCTCACGCTCGGCGTGATCTTCGTCAACGGATGGACGGACGCCCCCAACGCCATTGCGACCTGCGTGGCGACCCGTGCCATGAGCCCAAAAGCGGCCGTTCTGATGAGCGCGGTGTTCAACTTCTTCGGCGTTTTTGTGATGACGCTCATCAGTCCCGCAGTTGCAGATACCATTTCCAAAATGGCGCGCTTTGACGCCGCCGGCGGCGAGGGGTCCATCGCCCTCTGCGCCGCACTGTTCGCCATCATCGTCTGGGCGGTTGCCGCCTGGTGGTTCGGAATTCCCACGAGTGAGTCCCACGCGCTCATCGCCGGTCTGACCGGTGCCGCGCTCGCCCTGCCCGCAGGACTGCAGGCGGTGCAGTGGGAGCAGTGGGGCAAGGTCGGCATCGGCCTTGTCGTCTCCACGTTGCTCGGTTTCGGCCTCGGCTGGCTCTGCACCAAGCTGACGGCAGCCTGCTTCTACAACGCAGACCGCAGAAAAACGCGCGGCTTCTTCCGCAGCGGCCAGATCTTCGGCGGTGCCGCCATGAGCTTTATGCACGGCGCGCAGGACGGGCTGAAATTCATGGGCGTTCTGGTGCTCGTCACCTACCTTGCCAACGGCATGGAAATGGGCGGCGACATGGTTCAGGTGGAGCCGTGGATGATGGTGCTCGTCTCAGCCGTCATGGCCTTCGGCACCTCCATCGGCGGGTATAAGATCATCAAGAGCGTCGGCATGGACATGGTTAAGCTGGAACAGTACCAAGGCTTTGCCGCAGACCTTGCCGCAAGCGCCTGTCTTTTCATTGCGACCTTCACGGGACTTCCCGTATCCACCACCCACACCAAGGCAACCTCGGTCATGGGTGTCGGCGCGTCCAAGCGCCTGTCCGCCATCAACCTCGGCGTGGTCAAGGAAATGGTCCTGACCTGGGTCTTGACCTTCCCCGGCTGTGGTCTCATCGGCTTTTTGATGGCAAAACTCTTCATGCTTCTGTTCTGACGACTTTACCACTTTTCCCAAGGAGAAAATCATGGCAAACGAGAAAAAGACCCGCGCCAAAAAAGAAGATTTTTACTTTTCCAACTTCTGTGACGTAGCCGCCATCTCCCGCGAGGCCGCCGTGCTTCTCAAAGAGCTCTTCGAGAACTTTGACCCCACGACCCTGCCCGAGAAAAAGGCAGAGATCCACGCCATCGAGAACCGCGGCGACGCCAAGAAGCACGAAATGATCGCCGAACTCGTGCGCGCCTTCATCACCCCCATCGAGCGCGAGGACATTCTCGGCCTCTCCCAGAACATTGACGACGTGACCGACGCCATCGACGACATCGCGGTGCACACCTACATCAACTGCATCACCGCCATTCGCCCCGAGGCGCTGGATTTCGCAGACCTGCTCGTGCGCGCCTGCGACGAGATGTGCGAAATGCTCGCCGAGTTCAAGAACTTCAAGAAGTCCAAGACGCTTGCCGACTACATGCGCCGCATCAACGACCTGGAGGAAGAAGGCGACCGCATCTACGTGGACGCCACCCGCCGTCTCTTCGCCGAAGAGAAGGACCCCATCGCCGTCATCGCATGGCACGAACTGTTCGGCTACTTTGAAAAATGCTGCGACACCATCGAGCACGTCGCAGACATCGTAGAGTCCATCATCATCGCAAACAGCTGATCCCGCACCCCCGAATTCGAGCGTTGGAGCGCCGTTTCCCTCGTTAAAAAGAAACTGGCCTTGTCGGATCTCCGACAGCAAAGCACCCCGCACCAAGGCGGCGTCCGACGCCGTTTGCCTCTCGGCAAACGGTGCGCAACGACCCGTCTTGTGAGCGCGCGCTTTGTCCTCCACCTTGCCACTTGAATTCGTGCTTTCTCGCCGTTTCCCACGTAACCACAGAAACAGGCCGTCCCCTGAAAAAGAGGATGGTCTTTTTTGTACCCAAAATTCGAGATCTCGCCGAAAAAACAACTCTTTTTAGCGCGTTTTCGCACTGTTTTCCGATCGGTTGCCGCCGAAAAGCGGCTTTGGATCAACGCTTGCAAAAAAATAAAGAAATTTTTATACATTAGCGGCTGAACCGCCGCCTCACCTAATCAAAGGAGGAAAAAATAATGGTTCAACTCACCGAACAACAAAAAGAGATCATCTGCGCACGCGTGGCGCGCCACCTGCCCATCATTCGCA
>JAFYLE010000059.1 GCA_017537265.1 Clostridia bacterium
CCACCGTAGGAGAAGGTTACCTTTTCAAAACGCACGTGATCGTCGGTCACACGGCGAGGGAAATCTTTTTCGGATCGAAGAACCAGCTCGTTTTCGGAGTCCAGCACCTCGCGGATGCGTTCCGCCGAGGCGATACCCTTGGAAAAGGCGATGAAAATACGAGTCATGGTCAGCATCGCCATGGAAATCAGCGTGAAATATTGCTGAAAGCCGATGATCTTACCGGGCTGAGAGATGCCGTCATTGACGAGATACGCGCCAAACAGTACCACGGCCACAAGGCCAAGATTCAGAAAAAGCTGCATCACGGGGTTGGAGAGGGACATCACAAAGCTGACGTTCCGCTCGGCGCGGATGAGGGCGCGATTGGCACTGTCAAAGCGGCGGCGCTCCAGATCCTTCTTGGAAAGGGCCTTGATCACGCGAATGCCCTGGGCATCCTCGCGCACCACGCGCACCATACCGTCCACGCGCTCCTGCACGCCCGAATACATAGGGATGCCGCATTTGGACACGAACAAGATCACCAGTACCATAATAGGCAGGGCGGCGATCATAATCAGCGCGAGGCGGGCGTCAAGAACCAGGGTTACGATCAGTCCACCGATGAGCAAAAGGGGCGCGCGCACGCCGATGCGTTGCATCATACCTACCATATTGTGGAGATTGTAGGTGTCGGAGGTGAGTCTTGCCTCAAGGCTGGGGATAGTAAAGCGGTCTGCCGTGCGGCAGGAGAGGGACATGGTCTTTTGGAATAAATCGTGGCGCACCGCCTCGGTCATGTTGCGTGAGGTCTTGGCGGCGATGCGGTTGGCAATGGTGTTGCCTGCAAGAGCGGCACCCGCGCAGAGGATCATCGCGCCACCCCAAAGAAGGATGGCAGATATGCTCTCGGAGGGCACCACGTTGTCCAGAATGTGGCTGAGTATGTAAGGAATGACCAGCTCGATTAGTGTGGACAGCATCTTGATGGAAAGCCCTGCGGTCAGCAGAAGCCTCATGGAGGAAAGATAACGGAAAAGAAGCTTCATTCCGTGCCCCCCCTTTCGTCAATGTAGCTTTGCGCCTTGGCCGACACCTTTTCGAGGGTGGAGAGAAAGATCTCGCGCTCCTCGTCTGCAAGGTCGGACAAAAGGAATTGGTTCCAGCCTCTTGCCACCTCCCGAACGCGAGGAACCAGGGCAAGGGCCTTTTCGGTGGGACGGAGCAGCGTCACGCGCTTGTCTTCCGCGTGGGGAACGCGCTCCACAAAGCCGTCGCCCTCAAGCACGGTGATGGCGCGGGTCACACTACTCTTGTTGAGATATAAAAGCCGCGCCAGCTGATCCTGCGAAATGTCAGGATGGTTGCAGATGGCGAGAATGTAGAAATAATGCGCCGCAGATAGTCCGCTGTCGGCCAAACCGTCCGCTCGGTATACGTTCCCGCACCGCGAGATTAGATTAATGTTTCTTGTGAAAGACGGCATAGTACCTCCGTGAAAATGGATTTAAATTTTGATTTGTCGGTGCAGTTTGAACACACCGAACCAAAGGCTTCCCCAAGATGGGGAAGCTCCCGCGGAGCGGGTGATGAGGGTGCGGAGCTTGATATTATGCAAATTGGCGCACACTCATCCGTCGCCTACGGCGCCACCTTCCCTATCTTAGGGAAGGCTACAACGCGAGTGCGAACACACCTACAAACATCAATTTTACAAATCGCATGCGCCCATTCAAAAAATGTTGCGCGTGCAACTGTTGCATATGCAACTATTTTATCACGGAGGAGGGGAGGTGTCAATGGCGGAGGGAGAAAAAAGTGGGATTTATTGAAATTTTTATGGAGCGCATATTGCTTGTGTGCTCGGGGCAAACTAACCAAAACGCGAAAGGACGAAAAAATGGGCAGATTGATGCGATTGAGGGCGGCCATATCCGCCGCCGCCTCGGTGGTGGGCGGTGAGGAGCACAAGGGGCCGCTCGGAGGCGTGTTTGATATGCACGATTCCTCCGACCGCTTTGGACAGACCACGTGGGAACGAGCCGAAAGCGAGATGCAGCGCCGTGCGTTGGGCCTTTTGCTAAACAAGGCCAAATGCCGCGAGGAGGAAGTGGACGCGCTTCTGGCGGGCGATCTTCTGAACCAGTGCGTGGCCTCGGCGTATGGTCTTATGAGCTACGATATTCCGTATATTGGTCTGTACGGTGCCTGTTCCACCTCGGTAGAGGGAATGATGCTGGCGGCGGCACTTTGCACGGGCGGGATGAGCGACCGTGTGGCGGTGGTTTCGTCCTCCCACAACTGCGCCGCTGAGCGGCAGTACCGCGCTCCGGTGGAATACGGCTCCCAACGCACGCCCACGGCGCAGTGGACGGTGACGGGCGCGGGGGCGTTTCTCGTGGAGCGGGAGGGGGACGTCCTGATTCGGTCGGCTATGCCCGGCATCGTGGTGGAAAAGGGCATTTCAGACGCGGCCAATATGGGGGCGGCTATGGCACCGGCGGTGCTGGACACCCTTTTGCGCTATTTTGAAGAGAGCAAAACGCGCCCCGAGGACTACGATCTCATTGTAACGGGGGATCTTGGCTACGAGGGCGGCTCGATTCTGTGCGAGCTGATGATGGCCGAGGGCTACGATATCCGAAGTCGCTATAACGATTGCGGAATGATGATCTATTCCCGAAGCGGCGACGATAAGCACGCCGGCGGCTCGGGGTGCGGATGCGCCGCCACGGTGACGGCCTCCTACCTCTTGCCAAAGCTGGCGCGCGGAGAGCTTCAAAGCGTCCTTCTCATCGCCACGGGTGCTATGATGAGCCCCTCCAGCGTGATGCAGGGAGACGCCATCCCCGCCGTGGCTCACCTCGTGCATCTTTGCGCACCCTGCGGAAAGGCGAACGAGCATAGGGAAATAGAGCACTGAAGGATCAATCAAAATTTTAAAAAGATTGCCGATGGGCGGCGAAAGGAGAACGGATGAACTATATTCGAGCATTTGCCGTAGGCGGCTTGTTTTGCGTGGTGGCGCAGATCCTGATTGACAAAACGAGGCTGACTCCGGCACGGATCCTTGTATCCTACGTGGTGGCAGGGGTCGTTCTGTCAGCGGTGGGACTTTACGCGCCGCTGGTCGAATTTGCCGGCGCGGGAGCGACCACACCTCTCACGGGCTTTGGGCATCTGATCGCCAAGGGCGTCCGCGAGGCGGTTGCGGAAAAGGGACTTCTCGGCGCCCTCACGGGCGGACTTTCCGCCGCGGCAGGGGGGACCACCGCCGCTCTTGCCTTCAGCTTTCTCGCCGCCCTTCTCTTCCGCGGTAAACCAAAATCCTGAATTTTAAATTTTGATTTAGCTGTGAGAAGAAGTTACAGACACCTCGAACACGAGGGAGGTCAAAACCTTCTTAAAAGAAGGTTTTAACAATTCCAAGAACTTTTGAATAGGGGCACAGAGTAGTCATTTTGAAGCCTTCTCGCACGCGAGAAGGCGTGGGCGCACGAGTCCGCCTGAGAAAGAATGCTTGCATTCTTTCTCTGACGGTCACGTGCTGTCAGACAAACGCTAAAGCGTTTGTCTGGCTCAAAATGACGCAAAGTTTTGCGAAACCCATTTGCAAAAGTTTTTGCGGAGCTTTTTTTAAAAAGCGACCTCTCTCGTATATGATCTCACAGTAACCATCTCACCGATAAACTACAATTTAACAACAACAAGCCGACGCGTGCGTCGGCATTTTGTTGTTGTAGAAGTATTTCCAATTAAACGGTGAACATCATTTCGCCGTAG
>JAFYLE010000060.1 GCA_017537265.1 Clostridia bacterium
CTGACCTCTTCGCCCTGATACTTTAGGCGCAAGAGGCGCTCCAAGAGCCGCCGCGGGGTGTCGTCGTGACACGCCAAACGCGAGAGCGCTTTCTGCAAGAGAAAGCGCTCTTCGCCACTAAAGTTTTGCTTGGTTTGTTCTGCCATCAGTCGAGATCGTCCAGATCCAATTCATCGTCATCCGCAACAGGGGCGGCAAAGGAGGCAGTGCTCTGCTCCTGCGTGCCGTCGTAGGAAAGACCTTCGCCGAAATTCTCGCTCGCGGCGGCGCGGATCTTCTTCTCAATATCGGACGCCATCTGCGGGTTCTGTTGCAAGAACAGACGCGCGTTGTCACGGCCCTGACCGATGCGATCCCCCGCGTACGAGAACCAGCTGCCGCTCTTTTCGATCACGCCGAGAGCAACGCCCATGTCCAAAAGTTCGCTCTCACGGCAGATGCCGACGCCGTAGAGGATGTCAAACTCCGCGGTCTTAAAAGGAGGCGCGACCTTATTCTTCGCCACCTTGCACTTGATGTGGTTGCCGACGATCTCGGTCTTGTTCTTCAGCTGCTCACCGCGGCGCACGTCAATGCGCACGGTGGTGTAGAAACGAAGTGCACGGCCGCCCGTGGTGACCTCGGGATTGCCGTAAACCACGCCGACCTTCTCGCGAAGCTGGTTGATGAAGATGAGCACGCACTTGCTCTTGGCAACGACAGCGGCAAGTTTACCGAGGGCCTGCGACATCATTCGCGCCTGCACGCCCATGGTGGACATACCCATTTCTCCATCCACGATGACCTTGGGAACGAGAGCGGCAACGGAGTCGATGACGAGCACGTCGAGTGCGTCGGAACGCATGAGCTCATCGGCGATTTCCAACGCCTGTTCGCCGTAGTCCGGCTGGGAGACGAGAAGCTCGTCCACGTTGACACCGAGGGCTTTGGCATAGACGGGATCGAGCGCGTGTTCCGCGTCGATAAACGCCGCGGTACCGCCCATTTTCTGTGCCTCTGCCACGATGTGCAGGGCAACGGTGGTCTTACCGGAGGACTCGGGGCCGTAGATCTCCACGATGCGTCCGCGCGGCACGCCGCCGACACCCAGCGCAAAGTCCAGGGCAATGGAACCCGTGGGGATGGCGCTGATGGACATATCCGCGTTCTCACCGAGTTTCATGATCGAACCTTTTCCAAACTTCTTTTCAATCTGTCCCATCGCGGTGGAAAGGGCCTTCTTCTTGCCCTCGCCCGCGTTTTTCACATCGTCTTTGACTGCCATAGCTATACTCCTTTGGTTCGTTTTCTCGTGTCAAATTAAAATTGTTTTCGAATTTTCGTGATTATTCTATCACACATTACGACTTTTCGCAAGAGTTATTTTCAAAACGCGGTCTCTTTTTTCGCCGTCTTTCAAGATCTCACCCTCGTAGCCGAAGCCGCGGCAAAGTCTGAGTACGTCCTCGCCCTGGTCGTAGCCGATCTCAAACAGAGCGTGTCCGCCTTCTTTGACGTACTCGGAAAGATGCGAGAGAACGCGGCGGTAAAAAACGAGTCCGTCGCGTCCGCCGTCAAGCGCCAATCGCGGCTCGTGAAGGACGTTCTCCTCCAAGGTGTCCACCACGTCGCTTCGGATGTACGGAGGATTCATACAAAGAAGATCGAGCGCCTTGCTGCCGCCCACCTCGCAAAGCAGGTCGCGGCGGCGGGTGATAAGCCTATCCGGAACACCGCAATGCGCGGCGTTCTCACGCGTCAGAGAAAGCGCCTCCTCCGAAACGTCCACGGCAACGGCGATCGCGTCCTTCTTTTCGCAAAGCACGCTGACGGCAATACAGCCGCTGCCCGTACAAAAATCGTAAAACGCGCCGTCCTCCGGCAACAGACGGACCGCCTCGCGCACGAGCACCTCAGTATCCTCGCGCGGGATCAAAACGCCCTCGCGACAGAAAAAGGTGCGGCCGAAAAAGTCACACTCTCCCAAAAGGTACTGCCACGGATACCCCGAAAGCAGGCGCCGTGCATCGGAAAACAGGGAGGCTTCGACCGCCTCCGTCGGTGCGCTTCCCTCGCGGGGGATGCCGTGTTTTTCACACAAGACGGCGTAAAAAACGGGAAAAGTAAAATACTCTTTTGCCTTCGGCGTCGCTTCAAAGAGAGAAAGCAGACGTGCTCTGACGTTATGCATCCTGCGCCTCGGCACTCGTCTCTTCTGCGGGCTTCTGCGGTTGGGCGATGCCCTCAAAGACCTGCTCCTCCCCAAACTCTTCGCAAAGCGCGCTCTTGAGCGCGACGATGGCAACCTCGATCTGAGCGTCGTCCGGCTCACGCGTGGTGAGACGCTGCATCCACAGGCCCGGTGCGGTCAGCAGGCGCACGAAGGCGTTGTCGTGACGGCCCGCAAAGCGGATGATCTCATACCCCACGCCGACGACGATCGGCAGAGTAAGAAGTTTCATCAGCGTATAAAGCACGTTGGAAAGCCCGCCTTCCGGCAGGGGGATGAAATTCAAAAAGACGGAGAGCAAAATGCCCAAAAGCATCATCACGAAGAAAAAGCTGGTGCCGCAACGCGGGTGGAAACGGCTCTTCTTTCGGATGTTTTCCACGGTCAAGGGCTCCCCTGCCTCGTAGCAGAAGATGCTCTTGTGCTCCGCGCCGTGGTACTCAAAGGTGCGGCGCATATCCTTCATCAAGGACACGAGCGCGATGTACGACACAAAGATGAAAATGCGCAACACACCCTGCATGAGCGCGTTCAAGAAGCGAGAAACGGCCACGGGAAACACGAGGTCGGAGAGGAACTTGGGAAGCCACATGAACAGCACTACGGCAACGCCGAGACCGAGCACGGTGCCGATGAGCGCAACGACTGCCATAAGCTTTTCGCCGAACTTTTCCACAAGCCATTTTTCAAACTTGGTCTCCGGCTCCTCGTCCATTCCCTGCGCCTCCGCGGAGAAGGTCAAGGTGGAATAAGAAAGCTTCATGGTGTCGATGAAGTTGACCACGCCGCGCACGAGCGGAAGCTTCATCCACTTATGCTTGTCGGAAACGGACTTAACCTCGGAAGAAGACCGTACGATCTCGCCCGTATCCAGTTTGCGCACCGCAGTGGTGTAGCGGTTTTTGGAGCGCATCATAATGCCTTCCAGCACCGCCTGACCGCCCACGGCACCAAGGCGTGAGCAGACTTGTTTCTTTTCTTTTTTCGCCATAACAATTTCCTCGTTTACGCTTTGAATTCAAACTCACTCACCATGGTCTGTACCGCGGAGAAGTGGGTGTCAAAATCAGCTGCTTTTGCAGTATAAAGCAGGGTGTAGATGTAACCTTGGCGCATGTAGAGCGCATGGTAGAAGGAGTATGCTTCCCC